>PKYA01000219.1 GCA_003133545.1 Acidimicrobiaceae bacterium
CCCTTACTGCCGCACACCCGAATCTGGTTCACGCCTGGCTACCGCCCTATGGCACCAGCGGGCGATGGAGTCAGTTGCCGAGCGACGCTCTTCTCCTAGCGGCGACCGCCGGAGTGTGCGACTACCAGCAGGCTCTTACCGACGTGCCCGTTGCGCCGGTGGTCCCGATCCTGACCTATGCCCAGGGCGCTTTAGGTGCGACAGCCATCGCTGCGGCACTGCTGGAGCGCCGGCGCAGTGGGCAAGGTCAGGCCGTCACGGTCACCGGTCTTCATGCCGTGGCGGCCATGCATTCATCTGTGATGAGCCGGGCCCCGGAACAGATCACCCCGCGCCGCAAAGGAGGATTGGGCATCCCGAACTACCGGGTATACCGCTGCCGGGATGGCCAGTGGCTGTACCTGGGCACCCTGATCCAACCCTTCTTCCTAGCCGCGTTAGAGGTCCTGGGATTGCTCGAGGTCATGGTCTTACCGGGTATCGACGGCGACTTCACCAATGTCATGAATCCCCGACTCAACGAAGAGGTCGGGGCTCGTCTGGAGCGGCGCTTCGCCGAGCGGGACCGGGCCGACTGGCTGGACGCACTTGACGAAGCCGGCGTACCAAACGCTCCGGTTGGCAGCCGAGCAGAGTGGTTCGACAGCGAGACTGTGGCCCTAAACGGGCTTCGGGTCGGTCTGGACCACAAGAAGTTGGGCCGGGTCGACCTCCCTGGACTCCCGGTGTCGCTCTCGGTCACGCCGGGCGCTATCCGGCACCTACCCGACGACGACCATCGGTCTCCTTCGGGCGACCTGTGGAACGACGAACGGGCTGGCGTCGGCCCTTCGTCTGAGTCCGCAAATGCGGGCGACCTTGGAGGCGGGTTTCCGCGGGTTCTCGAAGGGCTGCGAGTTGTAGATGCCAGCTCCTTCATCGCGGGAACATTCGGACCGGCCCTACTGGCCGATTACGGCGCCGATGTGCTCAAGGTCGAGCCACCCGATGGCGACCCCTACCGGATCTTCGCGCTGGGCTTCCTCGCCGTGAACCAGGGAAAGCGAGGGGTCCAGCTGGACCTGAAAGACCCGGGGGACCGGGAGGCGTACCTTGAAGTGGCGGCCAAGGCCGATGTGGTCTTCGACAATCTCCGACCAGCGACCGCAGCGCGTCTGGGCATCGCGTCGGCTGACCTCCTTGCCATCAACCCACGACTCGTTCACTGCTCGGTCAGCGCATTCGGAACCAAGGGGCCTTGGGCCTCCCGCCGGGGCTTCGATCCACTGGTCCAGGCTTTGAGCGGGCTGCTCAGCGCTCAGGGGGGCGACGATGTTCCGATCATCTCGACCATGCCCGTGCACGACATCGGCGGGGGCACGGTGGCCGCCTTCGGCGGCCTGGCGGCCCTGTATGCGAGGGAGTACACGGGTCACGGTCAGGTAGTCCAGACTTCATTGGCGAGCGTGTCGGTCATGCTGCAGTCCGGCGAGCTCGTCAGCTACCGAGGCCGCCCGCCGGCATCAATCGGTGGACGCGATTTCGCTGGACCGCGGGCGGCTCACCGCCTCTACCAATGCCAAAATGGCTGGATATGCGTCGCCGCTTCGACGCCGGACCATATGGCAGGTCTCTTGCGTGCGCTCGACCTTGTCGAATCGGCCAGCGCAGCCTCTGGAGTCGAGTTGCTCGCCGCTGAGGGAACCGGGACGTTGGCATCCGAGATCGCCAACGTGCTCGCGCCGCTACCCACCGAACAGGCGCTCGACTATCTATCGGCGGAAGGCGTGCCCGCAGCCCGGGTGCTCACACGGGCGGACACCCTCGATGATCCTTGGTTGGAGGCAAACGGGTTCTTTCACGTGGTTGACGACCCGGTCTTGGGGCTGTGCAAGATCGTGCGCTCCTACGCCGAGTGGTCGCGCTCGGGCATTTCAGCCCCAAAGCCCAACGTTTCGGCCCCCACGGTCGGTCAGCATACGGCCCAGGTTCTGGCCGAAGTCGGCATCGAGCGACACCACTGAGTCCTCATTCGCCGCCAGCTGACTGGCGGACCGCCGGTCCTGGGCGCGGCCCTTCGGCACGATGCCGCAACGCCTTACCCCGAGCCCACCTTGGCAGTGCGGTCCCATAGGGGAGGTCAATGCGCGTTAAGGCGGATCGACTCACGAGAGCGTTGCGGAAACGGTCGGCCGGGTACGAGCTTGGCTACTTAGGCGCTAGCTCCCCACGGGCTGCGGACTGAGGGGTGTCGCCGTACCTATGACGGATCGGTGTACGGGACCGGCAGTGCGAGACCAATCCGACAACCCCCATCGAGGTGGAGTTGATCATCGACGCTGGGCCCACAGGATGAACTCGACTGCCCCGCGAGTTCCCCTCACCGGAGACTGCATTCGGCCTCGGACAGTCCAGCTCGCCAACTCGATACCTGAGGCGGCGCGGCGCACCGCCTCTTCGAGTATCGAGGCTTCGCTAGGTGGCCTCGACAGGCCTAGTTCGTACATGGGCTTGACCAGGGCGATGAGGACGGCGCCTGGGGCGAAGGACACCACTTCGAGCTGCGGAACGGCATAGGCGAGTGCCAGGTAAGAAACGTCGATCGTCACGAGATCGACTGGCTCTGGGACAATGGCCCGCGTGAGAGCGCCAAGGTTGGTTCTTTCAAGGTTCACGACTCGCGTGTCCTGACGCAATGAGCCGAGGAGTTGTCCGTATCCCGCATCAATTGCGTAGACCCGTTGAGCGCCCGCCGCAATCAAGGCCGTCGTGAACCCGCCGGTGGACGCGCCAACGTCCATGGCAACGCAGCCTTGGGCCGATACCTCAAATGTCGCTAGCGCTGCTCGCAACTTGAGAATCCCTCGCAGTGGTCGCGTGTTCGACACGGAGATGAGCGCGTGACGATGTACGAGGCCCTCTGGATTGGTGATGACGACACCGTCGACCAACACACGTCCTGCATTGATCGACTCGATGGGGTCATGTACTTCAGGGTGTTCGCGCCGAAGTCGCTCGGCGAGCGCGACGAATCGTACGTATCGGGATGACAAGGTTCTCCTCCAGGTCCGCAGGGTCTTTTTGGGGACGAGCGGAACTGGAGGAGCACGAGCTCCGAGGGTGAAGTCAGAAGAAGGTTCGGTGACCCATTCGAGGGCGCGACAAAACCCGACCGATGACCTCAGTCGGGCACGGGTTGCTAGCGGTAGGTTTCAAACCTAACGGAAGGGCTTCATTCGCCCACGAGTCTTCTGCAACGACGCCATATGGTCAAGGGGTTCGGGTTTCATCCACGCGCCGATTCGTGTTCGCAAGAATTACCAGGACTCCTTGATGACCGCCTGGACCGTGGTGGACTTGTTCCCGTGAACGGTGCCGCCAAACTGCCCCCCGCCGGTCCGAAGGTCACTTTGTATTGGCGACCGGGCTGCGTGTTCTGCCTGCGTCTGCGCCTCATCTTGCGCTGGCGCCATCTCTAAGTCCACCAGGTCAACATCTGGGAGGACTCCGACGCAGCCGTCTTCGTCCGGTGGCTGACGGCAACGAGACGGTCCCAACCGTCGTAATGACGGGCACGCCATCGTCAACCCAGCCCCCAGCCAAGTGGTAGCCGCCCTTCGGACCGGATAGGGCCTGCATCGGCGAACAGTAAAGCCCAGACGTTCCGATTGAACCATCCCTCTGGGTACTTGGCGTGTCGTGCGGGTACGCGGAGCACCCGGACCTTGGACAGGGGATCGCCACTGACGCCGACCTCCTTGGTGAACCTGGTCGCCGATAGTGCTAGATATGGGGACATGCCTACGACAGCCAATGGTGAAGTGTCGCTTTACTACGAGGCCTTCGGCGCCGAGGGAGACCCTGCCCTGTTGTTGGTGAATGGTCTCGGAAGCCAGTGCATCAACTTCAAGGTCGAGCTCTGCGAGAAGTTTGCCGATAGAGGGTTCTGTGTCGTCCGATTCGACAACCGCGACGTTGGACTGTCCAGCCATCTGAAAGGTGGGCCGAAGTACACCGTTGACGACATGGCCGAGGATGGCTTCGCCGTTCTCGATGCCGTGAAGGCTGGTGCCGCTCACATCGCCGGATGGTCCATGGGCGGGATGATCGTTCAGGCGATGGCGCTCAAGTATCCCGAGCGGATCCTCTCGATGACCTCGGTGATGTCAGCACCGGGTCAGATCCCCGGTGAGCGTGACCCCGAAGTGATGGCCGCCTTTACTGCGCCGCCGGCCACGACTCGCGAGGAGGCCGCGGAGCGCCACCTAGCTGGGCTGCGGGTGTGGGGTAGCCCGGCGTGCTTCGAGGTCGATCGCATCACCGCTGATGCGTTCGCTGCCTTCGACCGCCGTTGGGATCCCAAAGGCAGGGCTCGCCAGGCGATGGCAGTCGCCTCGTCGCCTTCGAGAGAAGTCGCGCTTGGGTCACTCAGAGTCCCGACCCTGGTGGTACACGGCGATGCCGACCGGCTCGTGCCCCTAGAGGGAGGCCGGGCGACCGCTGCTGCCATCCCCGGCGCCCATCTCGAGATAATCGCTGGCATGGGCCATGACTATCCGCCTCAGTATTGGGATCGCTTGGTCGAGTTGATCTCTACTCACGCCAAGACGTCAGCGGCTGCTGGCTGACTCGTCGAGAACAGGGTGCCACCCGCTTCACAGCGGTTCGATGTTCTCCGACTAACCGCGGAGCCAGCCGGATACTGGAAGACCTCCGAGGCATTCGAGTCCCGTAGCGCGATCCGCTTGCGGACAACTCGGGAGATCACATGAGACCCCCTTCGACGGCGCCGCTGAGCCTTCCTCAGCTGACACAACGCCGGGCCAAAGGCGCTGTGGGGATCACACCCCGGCACGAAGAAGCCCACGGCGAGGACGCGCGTCACAACGACCTGTTTGTGCCGGATCGGCTGGTCCGGTGCTGGCGGAGGCGGAGGTCCTAGCACCCCAATGGGTTTAGACGTAGCTCCACTGACGTGGCAAGGCCGGGAAGGTCACACTGGGTGGTATGCAGCCACGACCGAAAGAGCCGCACGGGGGAGGACCATGGCCGGGGCCGGGGCCGGCACCGGCAGAGCGGTTCCACCGGATACGAATGCCATGAGCAAGGACGTGAGTGATCGAGGTTCCAGTGCTGGTGCTGCAGGAGAAAGCGGTCGTGTTGGCCGCTGGATTGCTCGCTTGTTCAGGGCGACTGCGGGTTTCTCGGGACTGAGTTCCGACGCGCCGGCGAGCAGCGGCTGGCCGTGGGCCGCCAAGTGGCGCGTCACGAGCTTCGGGATTTTCCTCGGGCTTGCGGTCACCGTCGTCTGGGCGGTGACCGGCGCCCACTACTTCTGGCCTGGTTGGATTTGGTTCGCACTAGCGTTGCCTCTCGCGTTCCAGGGAGCCATTCGCCGCGCCCTTCGGACCAACGGACGGCGCGCGCTGGCCATGCACGCGGCCGTGTCTCTGGTCGTGGCGCTAGCCGGGATCGTCATTTGGCTATTGAGCGGTCACGGCTACTTCTGGCCCATCTGGCCGTTCCTTGGCCTCGCGATCGCGCTCGCCGGCCACGCCTGGTTGGTGCCGATGTTGCCGAACAACCGCGAGCAAGCGCTCAGGGAACGAGTCGCCGTCCTGACTCGTACCCGACGTGGCGCGCTTGACGTCCAGGCCGCGGAAATGCAGCGTCTCGAACGGGACCTCCACGACGGCGCCCAGGCCCGGCTGGTGTCACTGGGCATGAGCCTCGGAATGGCCGACGAGCTGCTTGACATAGACCCGGCCGAGGCGCGCCGGCTGTTGGTCGACGCCCGCATCGCCGCCGGCGACGCCCTCGCTGACCTGCGCGCCCTAGTCCGAGGCATCCACCCCCCCGTGCTGGCAGACCGAGGACTCAACGGGGCCATCCAGGCCCTGGTCCTGGCCGTCCCAATCCCCGTCGAGGCGACCATCGACCTCCCCGAGGCTCGGCTAGCCCTCCCGGTCGAGTCGGCGGCCTACTTCGCCGTGGCCGAAGCCCTGACCAATGTGGTCAAGCACAGCGAGGCCTCGACGGCCTGGATACAGGTACACCTTGCAGACGGCAAGCTGTCCATAGTGGTCGGCGATGACGGCATCGGCGGCGCGGATCCGGAACAGGGGACCGGCCTGCGGGGGATCGAGCGGCGCCTGGCGGCCTTCGATGGCACACTGCGCGTGTCCAGTCCGCCCGGTGGCCCTACGCTCGTGACCATGGAGGTGCCGTGCGAGCCGTCATCGCAGAAGACCTCGCCCTCCTGAGAGATGGACTTGTCCGTCTACTCACGGCCCATGACTTCGATGTGGTGGAGGCCGTCGAGGACGGCCCCTCCGTGCTCGGTGCGCTGATCGGGCACCGCCCGGATGTGGCCGTGATCGATGTTCGTCTGCCACCGACGTTTACCAACGAAGGATTGTTGGCGGCGATCGAGGCCCGCCGGCAGGTGCCTGGTCTGCCGATCCTGGTCCTCTCTCAGTATGTCGAACCGCTTTACGCACGCGAGCTGCTTTCCGACGGTGCCGGCGGCGTCGGCTATCTGCTCAAGGACCGGGTGATGGACGTCGGCCAGTTCGTAGGGGCTGTCCGCCAGGTGGCGGCTGGCGGCACGGTCATGGATCCCGAGGTCGTCTCGCGACTACTTGCCAAGCGGGTCAGGGACGAACCTCTCGGTCGGCTGACTACCCGCGAGCGCGAGGTGCTGGCACTGATGGCCGAGGGCCGGTCGAACGCCGCGGTGGCTTCGAATATGGTGGTCTCGGAGAAAGCGATCAGCAAGCACATCGCCAACATCTTCGTGAAGCTCGACCTCGCCCCATCAGATGATGACAACCGGCGGGTGATGGCGGTGCTGGCGTACCTCAACTCGTGACCCCACCTGCATTGAGGTAGACGTAGCTCCCCCCTAAAGACGGGTCCGGGCACCATCGTTAAGACCGCCCGCGGTCCTTACCGTTAGCCGGGTGAGTCCTGCCATCAAAAGCCATGAAGTCCCCGCTCGCTCTGACGCCCCGGACCGGGGGCTAGGCCGACTGACCCGTTCCTTGCTCCGGCACCGCAAGATGGTCGGGCTGTTCTGGCTGACCATCACAGTCGTAGGCGTCGCTCTGGTCGGCCCCATCACTGGGCGACTCACCTCAAGCACGACGTTTCCGGGATTGCCGAGCTACCAAGCAGGTCTCTCGATCATGCACACATACGGCAACGGCGGCAACAACAGCCCGACCGTCGCGGTCGTCACTCTGCCCGCCGACCAGCGAGTTGAGATGCCGGTCGGAGCAAGCGAAGTCCGCACGACGTTTGCAGGGCTCAGCGCCGAGCGATCCCTGCGCGTCGTGTCCTACCCTGCGGTGGACGATCCCCGCCTGGTGTCTCCGAACGGGCGGGCTGCTCTCGGGCTGGTCTTCGGAGGGAACAACCCGCCCACCTCCGCTCAGCTCGCGGCGCGTCTGCAGGCAGCCTCCCCGCCTGGCGTCACGGTAGCGGCGACCAGCCTCACCGACCTCTACAACGCTCCGGGTAGTGGTGGGGTCGGGATTCTGGGCGAGGTCGTCATCGGCGCCATCGGCGCGCTCATCGTCCTCGTACTGGTCTTCGGATCATTCCTCGCGGTGGTCCCCCTCATCATCGCCAGCGTGTCCATCCTCGCCACGTTCCTGCTCATCGGGGCCATCACCAGGTTCACCGACGTAAGCCAATTGGTTCAATACCTGGTTGCCCTGATCGGCCTCGGGGTGGCTATCGACTACTCCCTACTCGTGGTGACCAGATGGCGCGAGGAACGAGCCCGGGGCCGAGCCAACGACGAGGCTGTGGTCGTCGCCATGACCACCGCCGGCCGGGCGGTCGCCTTCAGCGGCGCCACGGTGGGGGTCGGTCTGCTGACGTTGGTCCTCCTGCCCGTCCCGTTCCTGCGAAGCCTCGGCTATGGCGGCCTGCTCATCCCCCTTGTGACCGTTATCGCGGCGGTTACCCTGCTCCCGGTGATGCTCTCGGCATGGGGACCCCGCCTGGACCGCAGAAGCCGGCGGGCCACGCGGCACCAACACCGCAACGCCGAGAAGACAAGCCGGGCCTGGTCGGCGTGGTCCCGCACGGTCATCCGTCATCGCATCCTCGCCATCGCCGCCGCACTCATTGTCCTCGGCATCCTGCTCGGGGTCGCATCCGGCCTGCGGCTCGGTGAGGTCCGGCCCACTTCGCTCGCGCGCTCTGGATCCGCCGAGCAAGGACTGCGCGCAATCCAACGTGAACAATTCCCAATCGGGGTGCTCTCGCCCATCGAGATCCTCGTTCCCGACCGCACCAGCCCGACCACGCTGGCTGCCCGGCTCCGGTCGGTTCCCGGTGTCGACACCGCCGTCGCCCCCAGCGGGCGGGTGTGGCAACGATCTGGCACGGCCCTGGTCGACGTACTGCCGAACGCACCGACCAGCTCCGCGACCGACAAGGCCACGGTCAGCGCCGTACGCTCCATGATTGCCCGCCTGGCCCCCGGCGCCCAGATCGCTGGTGACGGACCCGAAGAGGCCGACATCGTGCACGCCTACTACTCCCGATTCCCCCTCATTATCGCCATCGTGGCCCTCATCAGCCTGCTCGCCCTGGCCCGTGCCTTCCGGTCCGTGGTGCTGCCGATCAAGGCCGTCGTACTCAACGTGCTCTCGGTAGGCGCCGCCTACGGGGCACTCGTGCTGATCTGGCAGAACGGCTATGGGTCCCAGGCAATCTGGGGCATACCGGCTACCGGCGTCGTCGTTGATTTCGTACCGTTGGTTATCTTCGCGTTCCTCTTCGGGCTGTCGATGGACTACGAGGTGTTCATCCTCTCTCGCATCAAAGAAGCACACGACGCCGGCATGTCCACCGACGACGCCGTGATCGACGGTCTTGGCCATACCGGGCGTCTCGTCACCAGCGCATCGATCATCCTCTTCCTCGCCTTCGCCGCCCTCGCCTCGGGACCCAATGTGCCCATCAAGGTGTTCGCCACCGGCATGGGTGTCGGCATCCTTCTCGACGCCACCATCGTCCGAGCTCTGCTCGTGCCCGCCTTGGTCTCCCTACTTGGCCGGTGGAACTGGTGGCTGCCCCTAACTCATCCAGCGTCAATGGTGCCCGTTACAGCACACGGTGGTCAACATCCAAAACAGTTCGTACTTGATCCGCCGACACCGAAACACCCGTCCTTTTAAACCCATCCCGAGCCGGCGGTCTAACCCACGGCGAGGATGGCGCCGGGTGGCGTGCAGGTGATCGGGTCGGGGCATGGCGCGGGTTTGGCTCGGTGACTCGCCGTTCTCGCAGCTGACAGAAGGAACCGAGACGGTGTGCTGCGCTGTTCAGGCTAGAGGGCGGTCGGCGGGTACCGACACGCTCATCGCTGTTGACCAGGTGCGGACTCGGGCGTTGAGCGAGCCCCGGGTTCGTTGCAACGCTAGGGGGCCGTCGCCTCTAGTACAGGATGACATGACAGCGTGGAGCGAAATGGACTCTGATGCCCAACTCATCGGCTGGGCCACGGCCGGCGATGGTGGCGCGTTCGCACAACTTATCGGGCGCTACCAGCGGCCGGTCTATGCCTACCTGGCCCGCCGTGTTGATCCACCTGTGGCCGAGGATCTGCTGGCCGAAGTGTGGATGGCAGCGTTTCGTGGTCGAGCATCTTTTGACCCTCGGTTCGAGTCCGCCCGGCCCTGGCTGTTCACTATCGCTCGCAATGTGCTGCGTGCCCATTGGGGGCAGTGTCACCACCGCGTGGGCATGACCGCCGATGTGCCCTGTGATCCGTGGCCCGAGGTGGACGACCGCCTGGCCGCGGCGGACATCGCCGAGACCCTACGTGCCGCAGTGCGGGCGCTGCCCGCCGAGCAGCGAGAGGTTCTCTTGCTCGTAGCCTGGGAGGACCTCACGCCGAGCGAGGTCGCCATTGTCCTCGACCTTCCCCCTGGAACCGTCCGGAGCCATCTGCACCGGGCTCGCCGTGCGCTAGCCGAGCAGGCCACCGTCCTGACCGCAGTCAAACAGTTCAACCACGTAAAGGAGACATGAACATGGACGAGTACGAATCGTTACGACAGGCGGGAACCATCACCGACCCTCCGCCGGAAGTCTTCGCCCGAGCCCAACAGATCTTGCTCGACTACATCGCTGTGGACACCACGCCGGTAGTACTCCGAGCCACGGCTCGTCGGCGCCTCATGGTGGTCTCAGGAATCGTGGCCACGGCAGCTGCAGTGGCCGCAGTGGCCGTGCTCCTTCCGGGCGACGGTGGTTTGACATCGCAGAAGGTTAGACACGCGGGCGGCGCACCTCGCCCCCCCGTGCGCTTGAGCGCCCAGACGGTGGCGCTGATTTCCTCGCGGTCCGCGGCCGCGGTGGCTGACTCGGGCACGGCCGTCGAAACCACTACGAACACGAACAATGGATCGGCCCAAGGGTCGCCCGAGACGATCGACGTCACGTTCTCGGGCGAGAACGTGAACTATCTCATCGCCAGCAACGCCAACGGGGCAGAGGGGGTCGAGAATCGTGTGGTCAACGGACAGTTCTACCTGTACGTCAAGGGTCAGGACCTCAAGATGAACTGGTACCACGACACCTCGTCGAACGCGGCTGCGTCGGAGTCTTTCCCCGATCCGCGCACCCTGCTCCAAGCGGTCAGCCCCTCGGCGGGGCTGGAGAACCTGGGCCAGCAGTCAGTCGACGGGACGGAGCTCACGCACCTGCGAGCGACCACCCCGGGCTCGATCGGGAGGCTGGGGATACCCGACCTCACGGGCACGGTGACTTCGTTTGACGTGTGGGTCGACAGTGACAACGTGGTGCGCCAGATGATCGTCTCTTCTTCCCCGTCTTCGGCTGGCGGCACCGATGCTGATTTCATGTGCGAAGCGGCTCCGAGTGCATCTGGCCCATCGTCGGGTTCCTCGGCGCCCGTGAAGATAGTGCCATCCGAGCGGATCTCTACTCTGCCGAACGGGAAGCCAGTTCCTACCGGCACGGTGTGCGGCACCACGCAAACCATGCAGATGAGTTCGACGCTCGACATCCAGTTCGCCAACCTCGGGGCCCCCGAGTCCGTCACGGTCCCGCCCGGAGCCATCGACCAACAGGGTCTCGGATGAGCGTTGGCCTGGTCAGGTGTTCTGATCGACTCTTCGTGCGGGGGGCGGTCCTCGAGCGACTTCGATCACTTCCCGACTATTTGTGTTTGGCTGGCGCAGATTTCGCTCGGCGACCAGTGGGGAAATCGACCGTCATCGCGTGTTTCCATCCCCGGCGAGTGGGGTCATCGATGCGTCCCATATGCGGAACGGCATCCAGATCATCTTTTGTGCCGACGGCGGTGGCTCATCGCCAAAGGGGACCGCTTTGGGCGGGCTCTGCGGTTCGAGGTGGCGGAGGTCAACTGGCCGAATCGTTAGTTCGGGTGGCCTCGAGGCACATCTGATCTGACGAATGCCGATAGAGGGCGGAGGGTGCTGTCTGCCAGTCAATCGTGATGACCGACGTCAACTGGAGGAAGGTCTCGTACCTCGTTCTTCGTAAGATTCAGCCTCACGGCGTCATCGACGCCAATAACGGCACTGATCGGAATGGAGACTTCCTTCTTGCCCCACATGTGCCCCTCGTCGAGGAGCACATGTGTCACGTGATAATCACTGGCGTCGATGACAAGCCCCTGAACACGTCCAATCGGTCCGTCCGTGGCGGACACGTGATCACCGCGGCGCACTTCCACCTCACCAACGGGCACCCGGTCACGGGTGACCGCCTGAGGACCCATGCCCTGGCCGCGCATGCCGATGCCACCCATGCCCATACCCATGCCACCCATAC
>PKYA01000141.1 GCA_003133545.1 Acidimicrobiaceae bacterium
CCGAGCTCCTGCAGGAGCTCGGCGGCTCGGGCCTGAGTGCGACGCTCTTCCCGGCTGGAGCGCCAGAGGCCGAGCAACGCCGATCCGATGTCAGCGTGCATATCCGCCTGTGCCCCCACCATCACGTTCTCCAGGACCGAGAGGCCGGCGCAGAGGCCGACGCCTTGGAGTGTGCGGGCGATGCCCAGCTTGGCGAGGTCGTGAGGGTGATGATGCCGCAGCGGAGTCCCGTTGTAGGCCACCGAACCCGAGTCGGCCCGGACGAACCCGCAGATGACGTTGAANNTTTCCGGCTCCGTTTGGACCGATGACGCCGACTATCTCTCCTTGCCCGGCGGACATGCTGACCCGGTCGAGGGCCAGGACCCCGCCGAATCCAACACTGAGTTCGGTGACGTGGAGTGTCTTTCCTTTATTGTGGAGGGAAACAGGCTCGTCCGCCGGCACGGTTCTCTTAGTGCCTTGGACCATGAAGTGCGGCCGGGTCTGAAGCCGGACGGCTGCTTCGACATTCCCCCCACCCCCGATGTGGCATCACGTGAGACATTACCGACAAAACACCCGCCTGTCCCNNTGGATGTCGGTGCGTTACTGCATTAATTCGCTGCATTAAATCGGAGGGCCGGAACGTGGTGACGACGGCGCGGCTCACCGGTCACTCACGCGGCGGCATCACCCCGACGATAGGCACGCGTCACCTCGTCGAGCAGATCGCGGCCCGACTCTCGGGTTCTGGGCCCGGAGAGCCGACGCGCACCCAACACCGAGGCTTCGGTGACCTGGCCACGACCTGGGGGGTGGTCGAGCATTTGGGAGTGGCGGGGATCGTCGACGACGTGGTGGGACCGAGGCGCGCCGACGCCGGCGCATCGGTCGGGACCTATCTGGCCCTGGCGGCGGCAAACCGCGTGGTCGCTCCGTGTTCGAAGCTCGGGTTCTCCGACTGGTGGGCGACCACGACGACGCCGTTTGCGCTCGGGCGACAACCGCGAACGTGGGACTGATTGAGGCGGTTGCCCTTGCCGTTCGGATGGCTCCCGTCCTCGCCGATCTATCGCTAACGCTACGAGCCGCTCGCGAGTTGAAACTCTGTTCATCACGTCCATCTATTCACCGATACTCCGTCTTACGGGGTGGACGGATTGGACGAGCCGACTAACCTGAGCTGGTCAAACGCGACTGAAGCGCACCCAGTGGACCAGCATGATCGCACTCTCAAGGTGGCGACACGGGTTCGAATCCCGTTGGGGCAGGTCAAAGGCAATAAATGGCCTGACGAAGTCCAGACGAGTTGATGTTATCCATCCTTTTGCCCAGCAGGCAGTCGAGCCCCGATTGAACACCAGGAGATCGTGGCAGTATTCCTTCACGAGCTTAGGGAGGGACCAATGCACGACCTCGTTATCCGCGGTGGCACTGTGGTCGATGGGACGGGGAAACCGTCGAGAACGGCGGACGTCGCTGTCGACGATGGCATCATCACTGCCGTCGGAGACCTCGAGACCGCCGCGGCGCAGCGGACCATCGACGCGGACGGACTCCTCGTCACTCCGGGCGTGGTCGACATGCACACGCACTACGACGGTCAGGTGACATGGGATCCGTTGGTGACGCCCAGCTCGTGGCATGGCGTCACGACGATCGTGATGGGAAACTGCGGTGTTGGCTTCGCCCCGGTGCGGCCTGGGTCACAGGAGTGGCTCGTCCAGCTGATGGAGGGTGTCGAGGACATCCCGGGCACCGCGCTGACCGAGGGGATCACCTGGGGATGGGAGAGCTTCCCCGAGTACCTGACCGCACTCGAGGGCATGGGCCGGGTAGTCGACGTCGGGACCCAGGTACCCCACGGTGCCGTGCGCGCCTACGTGATGGGTGAGCGGGGCTCGCACAACGAGCCGGCGACGCCCGAGGACATTGCCGGCATGGCTGCGCTCGTCAAGGAAGGGATAGCGGCGGGCGCGCTGGGGTTCTCCACGTCGAGGACGATCGTCCACCGCGCCGTGGACGGCGAGCCGGTACCGGGCACGTTCGCCGCCGAGGATGAGATCTTCGGTATCGGGCAGTCATTGAAGTCCCTCGGCGCCGGCGTCTTCGAGCTGGCGCCGGCGGGTGCGATGGGGGAGGACCTCGCGGCACCCGAACGCGAAGTCGCTCTGATGCGGCGCCTCTCGGCCGCGATCGGGCGGCCAATCAGCTTCGCCCTCCTTCAGGTGGACAGCGCCCCGGACCAGTGGCGCGAGATCCTGCGTCTCGCGACCGACGCCAACGCCGAGGGAGCCGACCTGCGGCCCCAGGTAGCGGGCCGGGCGCTCAATGTGCTCCTGGGTTTTCAGACCTTCCACCCGTTTTCGAAGCGGCCAACGTACCTGGCCGTTGCCGACCTGCCGCTGGCGGAGCGGATCGAGCACCTTCGCAAGGACGAGGTGCGGCGCGCCATCCTCACCGAGAGCATCCCCGATGACCCGCTAATGGCGATGATCGGGGGCCAGAGCACCTCGCACATGTTCCCGCTGGGCGAGCCGCCCGACTACGAACCTACGCCGGACATGAGCGTTGCGGCCATCGCCCGGCGCGAGCGACGGCCCGAAGAGGAGGTGCTCTACGATCTCCTGCTCCGTCACGACGGTCGTGAGTTGGTGCTCTTCACGCTGGGCGGGTACAGCCATGGAAGTCTCGACGACATGAAGGAGATGCTCCTGCATCCCAACTCGGCGCTGGGGCTGTCCGATGGCGGTGCGCACTGCGGCGTGCTCTGTGACGCCAGCGCGCCGACCTTCATGCTAAGTCACTGGGCCCGGGACCGCGCCAACGGCCTGCCGCTGGAGTTCGTGGTCAAGAAGATGACGCGGGACACAGCGCACCTCTATGGGCTCGAGGACAGGGGCGTGCTCGCCCCCGGCTTCAAGGCCGATCTCAACCTCGTCGACCTGGAACACCTGAATCTGCGCCTGCCCGAAATGGTGCATGACCTGCCGGCCGGGGCGCGGCGCCTGATCCAGCGTGCCGACGGCTGGAAAGCGACCATCTGCTCGGGTGAGGTCACCTTCGAGGACGGCGAGCACACCGATGCCCGACCCGGACGCCTCATCAGGGGTGGTCAACCCGTCCCGTTGGGCTAGCCGGATGGTCAAACTGGCCCGAGAGCTCACCGACGAAGCGCCGCTCGGCGCCACCATCACCAGTGGCGCGCGCCAACCCGTCACCATTCCGGCATCCCGCTACGTCGACCCGGCGTTCGCGGACCTGGAGTTGCAGCGGCTGTGGCCACGTGTGTGGCAGCTGGCGTGTTCGACCGACCACGTTGCCAAACCGGGCGACGCCTACGAGTACCGCTGCGGTCCCTACTCAATTGTCATCGTGAGGGACGACGGCGGTGTGTTGCGGGCGTTCCAGAATGTCTGTCGGCATCGGGGCAGCGCCATCTGCGAAGGGGCGACCTCCGGGTTGACCGAGTTGCGCTGTCCCTTCCACCGCTGGTCGTGGGACCTGTCCGGCCGGCTTCGAGAAGTGCCTTCGCGACGGGGCTTCGGGTCCCTACCGGCAGAGCAATACGGGCTGTTCTCGGTGGCGGTGGAGACATGGGGTCCGATGGTCTTCGTCGACCCGTCGAGCGCCGCCGGACCACTCGCACCCTTCTTGGAGGGCGTGCCGGAGGACATCGCGTGGGTCGGTCTCGACGAGTACCACTGCGACTATCTCGTGACGGTGCCGCTGCCCGGCAACTGGAAGGTCATCAGCGACGGGTTCAGCGAGACCTACCACGTGCAGGGGCTGCATCGGGAATTGCTCCCGAGCGTCGACGACGTCAACGGGCCCCAGCGTCTCTGGCACCACCACGGGAAGTTGGAACAGCGCTACGGGTTGCCGTCGCCCCGCTTCAGGGAGCCGCCGGGGATTGACGCCGTGTGGAGTTCCTTTGTCGAGATCATGGGCGCCCGGATCGGCGTCAGCGATGTGTCGACGCCCGCGCCGTCGGTACCGCCCGACCAGACGCTGCGCGACGTACTGGCCGGCATGCTCCGCGACGTAGGCAGGTCTGAAGGCGTGTCCTACGACCGCTTTACCAATGATCAGCTGATGACGATGCAGCAGTACAACCTGTTTCCCAACGTCAGCCTCGTGATCTTCCCCGATCTGATGACCGTGCTGCGGTCGCGGCCGGGGACGACTCCTGACGACGGTTATCTCGACGTGATCAACTACCGCCGGACGTCCCCGGGCACACCGGTGGCACGACCCACCGACGTGCTGCTGCCCGCAGGTTCGGATCCCGGCCTCGGCCTCATCCTCAACCAAGATGCGGGAAATATCGCCCGGGCCCAGCGAGGACTCCACCAGCCCGGATTCACTCGGATGACACTATCCCGGGAGGAGTGCCGCATCCTCAATATGCACCGGAACCTCGAACACTGGCTGGGCATCACAACGACGGAGATCACGGGCGTCTGATCCCGTTCCTGGCCACGGTGAGGATCAGACCCACCGCGGGCTGCCGCGCGCGTAGCTAGCATCGCCGCCCATGGCGCCGCTGAAAGTTGATGTGATGCTGTCTAATTCGGTCATCGAATGCCGCCCGGCGCGCGCAGGAATTGGAACGCACCGGCGTAGACGGCATCTTCAGTTTCGAGAACGCGCACGACCTGTTCTTCCCCCTGGTGGCCGCAGCCCCGGTGTGTTCCCTGGACCTGATGACAAACGTGGCCATTGCGTTCCCCCGCAGCCCTCTTCATCTTGCCCATGCCGCCTACGACCTGCACCTGCTGTCCGAAGGGAGGTTCCGACTCGGGCTCGGTTCTCAGGTGAGAGCGCACGTCGAGCGGCGCTTCGGCGCTCGCTGGCACAAGCCCGTCCCCCAGATGCGAGAGTGGGTTCTGGCAACGAAGGCGATCCTCGACAGTTGGCAGGGCGGCACGCAGGTCGATTTCAGGGGTGAGTACACGACCCATACGCTGATGACGCCGGCGTTCGACCCTGGGCCGAACCCCTTCGGTGTCCCCAGAATTCTGGTGGGTGCGCTCGGACCGAGGATGAACGAAATGGCGGCCGAGGTGGCCGACGGCATCCTCGTCATGCCCTTCAACAGCGGGCGGCACATGAGAGAGCGCACAATGCCGGCCATTGCGCGGGGTCTAGCGACAGCCGGCCGCACGCTGGCCGACCTCGAGATCACGGTGGAGGTCATTGTCGGTGTGGGACGCAACGACGAAGAGCTCGCCGCCGCCATGGGTATGCGCCACCTCTTGGCTTTCTACGGCTCGACGCCTGCCTATCGACCCGTCCTCGACGTCGAAGGCTGGGGCGATCTGCAGCCCGAGATGAACATGCTTTCGAAGCGGGGTGAGTGGCAGCAGATGGCCGGACTGATCACCGACGACATGGTCTCGACCATCGGCGTGCATGGCACGCCCGCGCAGTGCGCCGACGAGATCGTGGCGCGTTACGGGGACTGGGCGGACCGGGTCTGCGCGTACTTTCCCTACTACACGGCTGGCGACGATCTGATCGGGGAGTTCACGGCCGCCCTAAAGAAGGCGTCCGCGCGAGCAGTTCGATCCTGTTCGACATCGCCGACGGGATAGTCACCATCACCTCCAACCGGCCCGAGGTCCGCACCTATGGCCAGGGCATGATCGCAGAGCTGTCCGAGGCCTACCGACGCTGCGACTTTGATGACGGCGTCCCGGCCGTAGTGCTCACCGGCACGCCACCTGCGTTCTGTGCCGGTGTTCGTCCTAACGATTTTCAACACTTCACGGCCACTCAATTTACCGGCGCGGATGTGTGCGAACAGTGGCGAAGTCTTCGTCATGGTGACCCGTCCGTGACTCAGGCACCGAAGAGTCAGTCATGAGACAGCGAGACCACCAACGTGAAGCCGATGCGGACCACGTGTTCCTAGGCCACGACTCCTGAATCTCGTAGGTCTGCGATGCGATCATTCATGCCGAGTTCAGTGAGAATCTCGTCGGTGTGCTCGCCCAACGCGGGGGACGCGTCCGTGGCTCGGACGGGTGTGCCACGGAACTGGGTTGGATGACGGGGGAAGCGGATGCGGCCGACGACGTGATGGACGCGCTCCTCAAAAAGTCCGACGGCGATGGCGTGCGGATCGCGAGTCAGCTCATCGGCCGACAGAACCATGCCGAACGGCACGCGTTGCGCTTCGAACCGCGACGTGGCTTCGGCCATCGTCATGTTCGCAGCTCGGGCGTAGCACATGTCGACTAGCGCCGCGGAGACGTCGCGGTTGTTGTTGCGGTCCTCGAGAGTCGCCATCCGCGGATCGTCCCAGCCCTCAACGCCGAGCGCCTTGCACATGCCGGTGAAGTCGGAAACGGACGTGGGCGTGACGATTCCCCAGCCGTCGCTGAAACGTATGGGTCTGAAGCCGGCCACGAAACTCGAGTTCTGCGAGTGATCGGACTCGAGGAGAACTTCGTTGCCGGCCGCGTCGGCCCAGAGGAAGGAGGCGACAGCGTCCATCATCGCCAGCTCGACGTGCTGACCCCCCTTTCCCACGACCCGGGCGAACAGCGCTGCGGTGATGGCCTGCGATGCGTAGAGGGCCGTGATCTTGTCGGCCGCCGTCTGGCGCAGGAACACTGGGATCCCATCCGCTGGATCGGCCTGGTTCATGGCCAGCCCGGCGTACGCCTGAATAACCGTGTCGTAGGCGCTGCGGTCACGGTACGGGCCATCCGATCCAAATCCCGTCAGCGAGGCGTAGACCACTTCGGGATTGACCTCGCGGACGGCCTCGTATCCGAGGCCGAGCCTGTCCATAACGCCGGGCCGGTAATTCTCGAGAATCACGTCCGTTCGCGCCGCCAACTCCTTCACGATCGCACTTCCTTCAGGCGACCGGATGTCGATGGCGATCGACCGCTTCCCCCGATTACACATCACGTACAAAGCGCTCATTCCGCTCACCGACACGCCGATCCATCGTGCGATATCGCCGATGCCTGGTCGCTCAACTTTGATGACCTCGGCGCCCTGGTCCGCCAACAGCGTCGCTGCGTACGGACCGGTAAGTGCGATCGACAGGTCCAGGATGCGAATCCCTTCGAGCGGCTTCGTCATTCTACGAATTCCCTGTTGGCTCGGTCTCTGCTCTGCGGCCCGCTGTAGGCCAGACCCCACGAAGGCCGCACCGCGAACTCCGGCACGATGACCTGCGAGCGGGCCGTTTTCCAGGATTCGATTAGCGCGTCCTCGGCGGTGTAATCGAACGGATCGGTGAGCACTCGCTCCTCTATGCCATCGTGCGCCGGTGGGTGCTCCGCCAACCAGCGAGCGGTTCGCGCAACTGCCTCGCGGGCTGGTACTACATCACGATGGCCGAGCCGGTGGTGGAGTCTCGCCAAGTCGAGCACCCGGTGGGTGGGGAATGGCTGGGCGAGCAGCGGCCACGCCGGCACCGCCAGGTCGTAGGGCAAAGACACGACTTCAAGATCAGCACCGAGTTCCCGTGCGCACAGCTCGACCATCTGGCGTACGGTGAGCACCTCCTCGTCGCCCACATTGAACACCATGCCCGAGGATCGTTCGGGCTGCTCGACGCCACGCACCACCGCCGCTGCGCAGTTTTCGGTGTAGCAGTGGTGGTGAAGGGTAAGGCCCTCATCGGCCACGATGATCCGTCGCCTCCCGTCGAGGATCCGCCGAACGACTAACCATTCCCGAGGAGCCGGCTGGTATGGCCCATAGAGGTACGGGTAGCGGAAATGTGCGGCCCCTGGATGGGCTTTGAAAACCGCCTCCTCAGTCCGCACGATCCGGTAACCCTTCTCGTCGATCGCCGGGTCGTCGACGAGATCGGCGTCTTCTCGAACTGGAACCGGCATACCGGGCGGGTCGTGCTGCCATGCGTCAGTCCAACCCCGATAGGCCGGTACGCCACCGACGGAGACGAAGTGATTGCACAACCCGTTCGTGAGTTGGGCGATCATACGCAACCGGCCATACATGGCGACGATCACATCCCACGAGGTGCCGATCAGCGCCTCGCCGATCGACACCTTGTCGTAAGGATCGGCGTGGATGTGGGCTACGTCAGGCGGTGTATCCGGCCGCTCGTGATTACCGCGATGGAGGATAGTGACGTCGTGACCATTGGCCACGAGCCGGAGCACAATCGGGATACCGCTCGGTCCAGTGCCACCGATCATCAGTATCCTCACGGCGTGGCACCCATCCCGATCTGATTGACCTACCGATCCGACCCTTGGTTCGTAATGTTGCCTCTGTTTGAACAGTAAAGCAATCGAAAACCTCACTACTCAGGCGGCGGCAACGCTCCCTTGGCGCCCTTAAGGCCGAGTTGCCGAAGTTCGGGGGCGCCAGACCTCAGGTCGGCGACTCGGAACGGTCTCGCAACACTTCGCCGTAAGGACGATCGCGATCGGGCGCCGGCTCTCGTGGCAACCCGAGCGTGCGCTCGGCCACGATGTTGCGTTGGATTTCGTCGGTGCCTCCATAGATGGAAGACGCTGGGGAGAACACCATCGCTTGCGTGATCAGACCTCCATCGACGCCAGCCTCGTCGGCAAGACTGCCCTGCATGCCGGCAATTTCGACGGCGAGGTTGGCGGCAAGCTTGACGATCCTGGTCTGACTGAGCTTGCCAATGCTGGCCACGGCCTTGCCGCCGCCTCTCTGGGACTCCGCCTTGCCGCGTCGCGCGTTCCAAAGCCCGGTCTCGCTGTATGAGTAGAGCCGGGCCAGTTCCTGGCGAATCATTGGGTCCGAGGTCCGGGCACGCTTCTGGGCCAGTTCGACCACATCGGCGTAACCGAGTGTCAGCTTGGCATTGGGGGCCTCGTCCAGCGCGGCATCGCCGGCGCGCCGTCCGAGCATGCCTCCCCGGCGCCCGGGCTCGGGGAAGCCGGCGTGCGAACCGCCGGCACCGATTCCGGTGCGCTCGAAGTGCAAAGTGGTCTGGGTCACGCTCCAGCCGTTGCCCTCGCCGCCGATGAGGTCTGCGGCCTCACACACGGCTTCATCGAGGAAGACCTCATTGAACACGGCGTTACCGGTCATTTCGCGCAACGGTCGGATGGTCACTCCGGGCTGGTCGAGCCGAAAGGCGAACCACGAGATGCCACCGTGCTTCGGCACGTCGAAGTTGGTCCGAGCGAGAAGCATGCCGTAGTCGGCGTCGGCGGCCTGGCTCGACCACACCTTTTGGCCATTGATAATCCACTTGTCATCACTTCTGGTGGCCCGAGTCCTAACACCGGCCAGGTCGGACCCCGCTCCGGGTTCGCTGAAGAGCTGGCACCACGCGGCCTGGCCCTCGAGGATCGGTGGGACGAGCCGGTCGATCTGCTCGACCGTGCCATGCGTGAGAATGGTTGGTGCGGCCATGAGGAGCCCCAAGCCGCCGGGAGGTTGCAGAGCCCCGAAGGACTTGAAGCACGAGCGGGCAACGGTCGACGCCCGCCGCTCCAGCCCACGCCCGCCCTGCTCGGGCGAGAACTGCGGTGCGGCCCAGCCTGCCGCGGCGACCATCCTCCACCAGTTGTCGACCGAGAGGTCAGGATCCCAGTTGGCCGTCAGCCATCCCTCGACCTCGGCCCATAGCGACGCGTGCGGGCGCTCCTCCGGATTCGACCCGGAGGCGTCAGTCACGACGAGAAGCCCCGAGCATTTCTAAGGCGTTGTCGTGCATGATCCGCTGCACGGCGGACTCATCGAACCCAGCGAGCTCCCTCTTGAAGTCCAATGGGTGGGCCACGCCTTCCCCGTGCGGCCAGTCGGACCCGAACAGGATGCGCTCGACGCCGATGAGGTCCGCCAAGGCTTCGAGGTCCTCCTCGAGATACGGCGTGGTCCAGACATGGCGCCGCAACGTATCGAGGGGGTCCTCCTGGAAGGCCCAGGGCGTCTGATTGCGCTGCTTGCGCAGCCGCTTCGCCAGCAAGTGCAACCAGTCGGAGCCGTTCTCAATGCTGGCTACCCGGAGGGCGGGGTGCCGCTTGAAGACCCCATGGACGATCAGGGAGGCGATGGTGTCGTGGATGGCCCGGTCCGCGACGAGGATCCGGCTCAGCACGTCGGTATTGCCGAAGCCCTCGAACTTCGCGCTCGCCCCCCAGGCACCGGCGAACCGGTTGTACCCGCTGTCGCCCAGGTGGAAGGCCACCGGGATCGACGCCTCGGCCAGCCGGGCCCACACAGGATCGTGGGTCTTGTCGCCGAGCGATCGGCCGGTGCCGTTGGGCCCAGGCACCGGGGCCGGGCGCACGTGTACGACCCGGGCACCTCGCCCGATGAGAGAGTCGACTTCGGCCGCGGCTGCCGCCGGGTCCGCGAACGAGAGCATCGGTGCCGTGATAATGCGCTGCCGATAGTCGAACCCCCAGTCTTCTTCGAGCCAGCGGTTGAAAGCCGACAAGGAGGCCATGGTGGCGTCCACATCATCGCGAAGAGCCTCTTCCACGCCGCAGCCCAAGGTAGGGAACAGCAGTGCTGCGCCCAGCCCCTGCTCGTCCATCACGTCGAGCCGGCGATCTCGGTCCTGATACTCAGATCGCATCGGTTCGACCTGTATGAGGCTGCGCGGGTCCACCCCTTCGGGGATCTTGCCGCGGAAGAGGGAGTCGACACACCCCGGAACGATGATCGGGTCAAAGGTCGGGTTCGGTACGAAGCGATTGACCGTGCCGCCGATGAGAAGTTCAACCCGCTTCCCTGACTGCACGGGCTTGATGCCGCGATCGCGATACTTCTTGTCCAGATGCCGGGTGAAGGCGTCGAGCGTCTCGTAGTAGTGGTTGTCAGCGTCAATGGGACTCAGCTTGTCTTCCATCGAAGGCCCCTCGCATTGCCTCGGTGCAGCGGTTTCTTTGCCGGCTGCGCGGTTTAAAGATGTAGATGTATAGTACTTGCTGGCCGGGGTTTTCCCAAGCGGAATCAGGAGGGGAGGGCGATGGCCGGGGGGGTCAGTGTCGACGTCCTTTACGAGCGCGGCGGGCGGCCCTCGTCCTGGAGGAGGCACTGGAGCGCTGTCTTGTCCACCTTGCCGGACGCCAGCAGGGGGACCACTTCGGACTCGTCGGTGACGAGCCACCGAGTCGGCACCTTGAAGGCGCTGAGCCGGTCGCGCACGGCCCCGTGAATCGCCTCCACGGAGGCGTTGCTTACCACCAGGGCGCCGACCTCGCGGGGGCCGACCGCTGCGGCTATGTCGGTGACGTAGGCCTGTCGCACCGCGTCGAGGGAGAGCAGGGCGGCCTCGACCTCCGAGGGATAGACGGTCGCTCCCTTCACCTTCACCATGTCGTCCATCCGGCCGATGTACCAGAGGTACCCGTCCTCGTCCAGACGTCCGAGGTCGCCGGTCCGATACGAGCCGTCCGCAGTGAAAACCGAGGAGCGCACCCGACCGCAAATGCCACGGAGGAGATTGGGTCCCCGCAGCCAGATTTCACCCTGCCGCCCGGCCGGTAGCTCGGTGCCGGTTTCGGGCTCGACGATCCGTACGTCGATGTCAGCGAACGGTCGGCCGCAACTCCCGAACTTGGCGGCGGGTAGGTCGGTGTCGAGCCGGTCGCCGCAGTATGGGCCGAAGGTCTCCGTCATGCCGAAGAGATTCGGGCGGGCCTCGGGGGCGGGCCGCCTTTCGGGTGGAAGGAGGGCGCCAAGACTGCCGTCGCGGAGCGAGGAGAGGTCGGCTTCGGCAAAGGCCGGGTGGGCGGCGAGCCGTCTGGCCTGGTCGGGCCAGCCGCGAAAAAGGGTGACGTGCTCTCGTTGGAGGAGCTCCAGGGTGCCCGACGGCTCGGGTTCCGCTTCGGTCAGCAGGGTGGCGCCGGCGACCAGCGCGGTCAAGAGCCCGCCGGCGAGCCCACCGGTCCAGAACAACGGCATGGGGATGTACAACCGCTCGTCCCGACCGACACATCTGGCCTCGAGGCCGGCAGCGACGGCTCGCAGGGCGGCGCCGTGAGTGTGGATGACTCCCTTCGGCGCGCCGCGGCTTCCAGATGTGAAGAGGACGGTGAGGTCATCGGCTGGACGCACCCGCGCCTCGAGAGCGTGCACCATTGCTTCGGGTGCCGATCGAAGGGGTAGAGCATCGATCGGCCACAACCGACGGAGGGATGGCGCCGACGGATGGCGCCGACGCGACCGCATGGCGGATGCCAGGCCCGGCACCGCATGTTCCAGGTCCTTGTCGTACTGGCGATTCCGAAATTCCGGGATGATGAGCAGGGTCGATACGGACGCCGATGTGATCTGGGCCAGCAACTCGGGCGGGCGCAGCAAGGTGCTCAGGGGCACAAGTACCGCACCAATCCGCAGGACGGCGTAGGCGATAATTGCCCACTCGACGCCGTTGGGCGCGAGCAGAGCGACGCGGTCACCCTTGACCACGCCGTCCGCCACCAGCCGGGACGCGACGCCGGTGCTGACCCGGTTGAGCTCTGCATATGTCACGCTGTCGTTGGCGGTGACGACGGCCCGAGCGTCTCCTTCGACGTCGCCTCGCAGGGAGAGAAGGGCCGGGATCGTCTCTGCTTCGGGCCTCATCGGGTGCCGTCGTCAGTGCTGAGAAGCTTCTTGAGAGCGCGGAGGTCGAGCTTGCCGCTCGACATCATCGGCACCTCGTCCTCGGGCACCACCACAATCCGCCGGGGCACCTTGTAGGTGGAGAGTCGCTGCCGGAGGCGGACACCAAGGTCGTCGAGGTCGACCACGGCGTCGGCCGGGGCGCACACCAGGGCGGCAACCAGCTGACCGCGATGATGGTCCTCGACGCCCACCACGTGCGCCACCAGTCCGCTGACTTCGAGAATCGCCGCCTCGACCTCACTCGGCGATACGTTGGCGCCGGCGGTCTTGATCATGTCGTTGGCCCGGCCCCGGAAGTAGAAGAAGCCATCGTCGTCGACCGTGACGAGGTCGCCGGTGCGAAACCAGCCGAAGCGATCGAAGACTTCATGGTGCTCTCGACCGTCGTAGCCCTCCATGAGGAAGGGGGAACGGAACCACAGCTCACCGACTTCGCCGGACCCGCACTCGCCTCCGTCGTCGGTGTGGCGCACGCTGGCCTCGAATCCGGGAACAGGCCTTCCGAACGACCCGCGACGGGACTCGGGTTGTTCGGACTCGTCGTCGCTGGCCAAGCAGACGCTTCCCGCTTCGGTCATGCCCAGCATGGCGTGGCGGAGCTCGGGATCGGCGGGACGGACATCGGCGGGCATGATCGGGTAGAGATTGCCGCGACGGATGGAAGAAAGGTCCCGGGAACTGAAGGTCGGGTCCTGGCTCACGTGGGCGACCGAGGCGGCGAACCCGTTGACCATGGTCGGGCGGCGGCGCTCGAGCACGGCGAGGACGCCTGCCGCTGACGCGGCGTTGGAGCACACCAGCGTGGCACCGGCGACGAGCGTTCCCAGCAGGGCGTAGGCCAAGCCGCCGATCCAAAAGAACGGTGAATTGGAGAACAGGATCTCGCCCGGACGATACCGGCGCAGTTGGTTCAGGTTGTCCAGGTGCCGGATAAGGGCTCCGTGGGTGTGGATCACTCCCTTGGGTTGGCTGCTCGAGCCGGAGGTATGGACCACGACCATCCGGTCTGCGGGCGTCACAGCCGACTCGGCGGCACCCACTACGTCGCCGCCAATGGCCGAGGCGAGAGCGAGAAGCCCCGAGACCGTCCAGCCGGCATGGAGCGAGTGGTCGGACCCCTCGAGGTCGAATCTCACCCGGCGCAGCGACGGCACCCGCTCGGAGAACAACGGGGGCGGCGCGGTCATATCGAGGTCTGCGATTCCGGCTTTGAGGCTGGCGACGTAGTCCTGCGAGCGGTAGCCACTGGCGGCCAGGAGGACAGCGACGTCTGCGCCACGCAGTAATTCCACGAGCTCGGTGCTGGTCGAGAACGTGCTCAGCGGGACGCTGACCGCCCCGAGCCGGGAGACGGCCAGCCAGGCTGTGACGAACTCCGGACCGTTGGGGTGGAGGAGGGCGATCCGTGTCCCGGCACTGGCACCATCGACGAGGAGGGCCCGGGCCAGTTCGGCGGAGCAGCGGTCGGCCTCCGCGTAGGTCAGGGTAGTGTCGTCCACGGCGAGGAACACCTGGTCGGGGCGCAAGGCGACCCGCGCCGCGAGGAGGGCCGGCACGGTGAGGGGAAGGTCGTCGCCTGCCTCGATCACGGGGGAGGTCATGGGATCTCCCGTGGCGACACCTCGGGCAGGGCCGCCCTGTCCGCTGCGATGGCGTCGACCTCGGCATTGCAGAGGATCCGCTCGTCAAGAAAGAGCGTCCCGACGGATCGGATCCGACCCTCCGAGACCGTCCGACCGATTGTGAACGCCAGTGGGGTCAGCAAGGGGGTCGGTTTCCGGTAGCGAACCGACAGTGAAGTCGTCCTTCCCGCCACACCCACATCGCAGTTGTGATGCTGGACGGCACAGTCGAAGAAGACGGCGAGGAAGCCGCCGTGGACGATCCCTGGTGGTCCCTCATAGGGAAGAGGGAACGTGACCGAACCGTGGGCCCGATCCCCGTCGACCACAATGTCGTACTCGGGGAAGCTCGGGTTGTAGGCGCCGATGTGGCGAGCGTGGTCGAGGTACACGCGGCCATCACCGGGCGCGGCGGCACCGACGCGCGGTGTCGGATCCGGCGGGATTCGCGAGCCCAAGGACCCCTCCACCGCCTGCAGCTCGAGGATCAGCCGGTCCATTTCGGGCTGTTCGCCTTCAAGAGCGAGGATCAGCCCGGTGAGGCGCCGCAGCAGCGCGGCGGCCTGCACGGCCTGTGGCAGTGGTTCGACACCGAAGGTCCAGCGATCCACTGCTATCGTTCCGGTGTTGGTTGGGCCTCGAGGAGGGCGGCCAAGGCCACCTGGTCGATCTTGCCCGACTCCGTCCGGGGAATGTCGTCGACGACGTGGAGCGCGGCGGGCAGCTCGTAGCGGGCCAGCACCGTCGAGGCGTAGGCGAGCAACTCAGCGGACGTCAGCGGGGCAACGCCGCGGCGCAGCTCGACGACGGCGACGGGCACCGCGCCCAGTCGACGATCGTGGCGGCTCGCCACGGCGGCACCCCGGACGGCGGGATGCCGTTCGAGCGCGGTCCTGATGTCGTCGGGGCGCACCTTGAAGCCGCCGCGGATGATGGCTTGGTCGGCCCGGCCGAGGATCCATAGGAAGCCATCGGCGTCGAGGCGAGCGAGGTCGGTCGTGCGCACCCAGCTGTCTCCCTCGAGTTGCCGCGCCTTGACCTCCAGGAGTCCCTCGACACCGGCGCCAACGGGCTGGCCGGAGCCCGGGTCGACGACGCGCAGCTGGCAACCGGCGTGGGCCCGTCCGACACTTCCGCGTTTTGCCTGCCAGAAGGCGTGGTGGTCCTCGAGATTCCACCCGGCGACGCTCCCGCCGAATTCGGTCGCGGCGTACGTGATGAGGACGGGAATGCCGTATTTGGCGGTGAACGCGTCGGCGTCCTCTGGGTCGAGCGGGGCGGTGCCCGAGACCACTGAGCGAAGGCTGGCGAGGTCGGCCGGATCGACATCGGCTTCGAGGACCATTCGCAGCGCCGTGGGCACGAGACTGGCTGTGGCGGGACGGTGACGGCGCACGGCGTCGACCCAGTCCTCCACGCTGAACTTCTCGAGCAGGCAGAACGATCGGCCGTCGCTGACGCACTGCAGTACCCGGAACAGCCCCCCGAGGTGCACGAGGGGTGAGTTGACCACGGCGACGCCCCGGCGCAGGCGGACGGAGTCGTCCCGGTTGGACTCGTAGTGCTTGGCGCCGGCGAGGACTCGTTCCAACGTGCGGTAGGTGAGGTCGACCCGCTTGGGTGGACCCGTGGTGCCGCTCGTGAGCATTCGCACCGCCGTGCCCCGCCCCTGCGCCCTGGCGGCTCTTCCAGAGGCGTTTCCCGGGCCGGGTGCGATGGCGAACGTCGCACCGAGCTCCGTCACTCCGGCAGTAGTGGCGTTCGCGCCGTCGGGGACAAGGTCGGCCAGGTCCATCGGATCGCCGGCCAGGACGGGCAGGTCGAGGGCGGCGATGTCCTCCCGGGTGCGGTCCCGGCCTCGGGCCGGGTTGATGGTCACCACGCACCCTCCGGCACGCAGAACCCCGAGTAGCAGCCCCACGGACACCGGGTGATTGCGGAGCAGGAGGCCCACCTCATCACCCGGCCGCTCGACCAGCGCCGCCGACTGCGCCACGGTGTCTGCAAGTTGTCCCCAGGTGCGCCACGACCGACGAAATTCGATCGCATCTGCATCCCCATCCACCGCCACGACGTCGCGGATCCGGCCCGGGAGCCCTGTCGCCGGCAGATTCACCGGAGCTTTGGCTCCGAGTGGTCCCGGGGACCCAGCTGGCCCTCGGACCGCACGCGCATCTCGGCCATGCCGAGGGGATTGCCGAGCCGGGTGTAGATGAGTCCCTGCTCCATGGCGGCTCGGTAGGGACGGTCCAGGGACTCCCATATGGCCTTGACGGTTCCTTCCGTCGCTGCGCTCGGCCAGGTGGCGATGCCGGCGGCGATCTCGTGGGCACGATCCCAGAGCACCGAACGGTCGACCACCTCGGTGACCAGGCTGATGCGGAGCGCGGTCTGGGCCGTCACGCGCTCGTCATTGCCGACGAGGGCCATCCGCAAGGTCTCGGCCAACCCGATTCGCCGCATGAGGCCAACCGGCTCGAGGGCCGAGACCATGCCGAAGCTGACATGCGAGTCGAAGAACGTCGCCTCTGGCGAGCAGATCACGACGTCGGCCTCGTTCAAGAGGTAGAACGCTCCGGCCGAGCACATCCCCTGCACGGCGCAGACCACCGGTTTCCATACCTTCTGCCATTTCGGGCTGAGCAATTCCCCCGGGTCCTCATGGTTCCAGACGTCGTCCGGTTGCCCATAGGGCTTTTTGGTATCGAGGCCGGCGCAGAAGGCTCGGTCGCCTTCGGCACGCACCACCGCGGCGTGCACATCGGGATCGTCCTTCACCAGGTGCCAGGCCACCCGAATCTCCTCGCACATCTGCCGGTCGAAGGCGTTGAGCACGTCCGGACGGTTGAGGGTGATGGTGGCAACGTGGTCGTCGGAGGTCTCGTAGCGAATGGCGGAGAATCCGGCTGCAGGCGCCGGGGAGGGGCTCACGTTCCGCTCCAGTTCGGCGCCCGCTTTTCGACGAAGGCGCGCTTCCCTTCCTTGGCGTCGTCGGTTCGAACCACCCGTTCCCGGAAGGTCTCGGCCAGGATCTCGGCCTCGTGCAGGGGAAGGTCGATGCCCTTGCGGATGGCGAGCCGCGTGCCCCGCACGGCCAGCGGGGCGTTGCTGTTGACGATGGCGGCCACCTCGTTGGCCCGCTCCATCAACCGATCGTGTTCGACGAGCTCCGACACCATGCCCAATTCGTAGGCCCGCCGAGCGCTCAGCCGTTCATGACGACCCATCAGGGCGACCCGCATGGCGATGTTGAGCGGCAGAACCCGGGCCAGTCGCGCCATCTCGCGACCCGAGACCAGCCCGATACTGACATGCGGGTCGAAGAACTCGGCTCGGTCCGACGCGATCGTGATGTCGCCGCACGTGACGAGGTCGAGTCCGGCCCCGCAGCAGAGTCCATTGACGGCGGTGATGACGGGCTTGGTCATCGTCCGGAACGGGGGCGTCGCTTCCTGCGGAGCCTCCCACTGCGCGTACGTGGTGAGGTACGGCTCCTCATAGACCACCCGGCCGTCCTCGGGTATGTCGGTTACGTCGGCGCCGGCACAGAACGCACGACCGGCGCCGGTCACCAGAATCGTCCAGACGGACGAGTCGGACTCCGCGGCGGCGTAGGCCCGGCGGAGCTCCCCGACCATGGTGGGGTTGACGGCATTGAGCTGTTCGGGGCGATTGAAGGTGATGGTGGCGACACGTTCGTCGACGTCGTAGAGGATGGTCTCGAACTCCATGGATGTCCTCCTAGCGGCCCTCGAAGCGGGCGTCTCGGTGCTCCTTGAAGGCAAGGAGACCCTCCCGGAAATCAGCGGTGCGCGACGACAGCTCCAGCGCCAAGGACTCGTCGGCCATGGCGTCGGCGACGCTCCCGTCGAGGGCTCCCTGCAGGCATCGCTTCGTCAGGCCCACGGCCACGGTGGCGCTGGCACGCAGCTCGGCGATGAGCGCGTCCACCGCGCCGTCGAGCTCGCTGGCGGACACGGACCGGTAGATCATCCCCCAGGCGGCGGCGTCGTGCCCGGTTACCGGCCGTCCGAGCAGCAGCAGTTCCTTGGCGCGCGCCACCCCGACGAGTCGGGGCACGAGCCAGCTGGCGCCACTGTCGGGGGTGAAGCCCCGCTTGACGAACGGGAACCAAAAGCGGCTGTCCTCGGTGGCGATGGTGAAGTCCGCCGCGAGCGCGAGTTGGCAGCCCAGGCCGGCGGCCCAGCCGCGCACGGCACAGACGACGGGGAGCTGGACCTCGAGGAGTAGCGCAATGAGGCGGTGCGCCTGCAACGGTGTCCGGCGTTGCACGCTGCCGGGTCGGGGTTTCTGGTCGATCGTGTTGGAGGTCACCCAGTCGGAGCCGGAGCAGAAGTCTGCTCCCGAGCTGGTGAGCAGGATCACCCTGAGCGCGTCGTCCGTCGATGCCGCCTCGAGGATCTCGACCATGCGGCGGACCCCCACTACATCGAGAGAACCCTTGCGGTCCCGTCGATTGATGACGATGCGCAGCAGGCCGTCATGAGCCTCGACGGCGACGGGCTCTTCGGGGTGCTCGGTCACTGGGCCTCCGTCCACTCGGATGTCGCGAGAATCCCGGTGGGGGCCGCGCTGCACTGCCGGTGGGCGCGGGCGTTGGTCACGGTTGTATCGGGCCGGAGTGGGCCGTCATCGAAGCCGAACTCCATCACTCCTCCCCAATTCGACCAACTGGAAATATCTATATATTAGAGCGTACGATGGGAACCGCCCGGTATGCCAAGATGCAGCCCAGGAGGCCATTTCCGTGAGCGACCGTCGAGTCCTTATGCAGCGTGACAACGAGTCTGGCATCGCCCGAGTCACGCTGGCCAACCCCGAGCGACGGAACGCGTACGACCCTGAGATGCGCCGACAGCTGGGCGCCTACCTGGAGGAGCTGGCCTACGACGACGCCATCAAGGTCGTCCTGCTGCGGGGTGAAGGCGGGGTATTCAGCGCCGGGGCCGACATGAACAACGCCTACTCGTGGTACGGCGACGGTACCGAGGCCAAGGAGAGCGGCGAGACGGGAGCACCAACACGCCGTCCCAGCCAGCGACGGCGACTTCTGGTTGATCGGCAGACCTTCGACTTCTACCACTTCTTCATGGGCTACCCGAAGGCCACGATCGCCGAAGTGTCGGGGTTTGCCCTCGGCGGCGGATTCGAGTTGGCGTTGATGGCCGACATCGCCGTGGTGGCGAGCGACACGCTGATCGGGATGCCGGCGACCCGTTTTCTGGGACCGGCGCTCGGTTCGCTGCACCTGTTCTTCAACCGGTTGGGCCCGGTGCTTGCTCGGCGACTCTTGCTGACGGGTGACGCCATCGAGGCCAGTGAGGTGGCGCACCTCGGCGTCTTCACCGAGGTGGTCGACCCCGCTACCGTCGAGTCACGGGCGGCATGGTGGGCCCAGAAGGTCTCACGGATGCCGGCCGATGGGATCGTGATGGCGAAAGAGGCGTTCCGTCTCGTCGAGCAACTCCAGGACTACCAAGGGGAGGAGGTGCTGAGCTACCTGTTCCACGCCTATGGCACCAACCTCCGCTTCGAGGAGGGTGAGTTCAACTTCGTCAAGGCTCGCGCCGAGTACGGCGCCAAGAAAGCCTTCGAGCTGCGGGACGCGCACTTCGACGTTCCCGAGTCCGACATCTAGCGGCCGCCCAACCCGGGCCGGGAGAGTCAGAAGTCGGTGCCGCCGTCGACGTTGACGGTGGCACCCGTGAGGTAGCTGGCGCGCTCCGAGAGCAAGAAAGCGATCACGTCGCCGAGCTCCTCGGGTCTGCCGGCCCGTCCGAGCGCGACCTGCATTCCCCACTCCTCGACCATGATCTGCTCGAGCGCGCTCTCGACAGGCCAGCCTCGTGACTTGGCCACGCTCCGGCGCATGGCAGCCAGGATCTCGGTCTCGGTGGCGCCGGGACAGACGCAGTTGGCTCGGATGCCCAGGTGTCCAAAGGATTTGGCCAGGTTTTTGGTGAGCGTCACCACCCCGGCCTTCAAGGAGGCATAGGGCACTTGATGAGCCTTGGGTGCCCGCACGGAATAGGCGGCAGTGGTGACGATCGAGCCGCCGCCCCCCTCACTCAGCAAGGGTACGACCGCCCGGCAGGCGCGGACTGTCCCCAGGAGCACGTCATCGAAGGTGGACGTCCAGTCCTCGTCGGTCCCCGAGAGAAGGTCACGATGTCCTCGCGGGCCGAGTCCCGTCGTCACGGCCAAGCCGCGCAATCCACCCAACTCCTCGACAGCCTGGGCGACCACCTCTTCGGCGGCGCCCGCTCGGATGAGGTCGGTCGTCAGGGCGACCACCGGCATCGCGGTCGCCGCCGTGATCTCGGTCCCGGCGGCCTCGGCCCGGTCGCGACTTCGCCCGGCTATCGCCACGCGGGCGCCGTCGGCGGCGAGGGCCAGTGCCGCCATCTTGCCGATGCCGGCCGAGCCTCCGATGACGAGGTAGCCCTGGTCGCGGACGCCGAGGTCCATCAGTGATCACCCCCCGCCACCAACTGCGCCGTGGCGGCGACGGTCTCGGCCCACCGGTAGTCGGGCTTGCCGTTGGCATGGCGCTGGACCGTCTGGCATACGGCGACGGCCCGGGGCGCTTTGAATCGAGCAATCTCGCCGGCGACGTACCGCCGAATTACATCGGGGTCGAGGGTCGCTCCTTTCCGGGGGGCGACCACGGCCACCACCTCCTGGCCAAACCGGTCGGATGGACGCCCGACGACAAGGGCATCGGCAATATCGGGGTGGCGCCGCAAGACCTCTTCCACCTCCTCAACGAACACCTTCTCCCCGCCGGTGTTGACGACCAAGGAGTCGCGACCGAGCATCAGGATACGGCCGTCGGCGGACAGCTGAGCCCGGTCGCCAGGGATGGCAACCCGGTGACCGTCGATGACGGGGAACGTCGCCTCCGTCCGCCCCCGGTCGCCCAGGTATCCCAGCGGGACGCGGCCTCGTCGAGCCGTCCAGCCGATCTCCGCTTCGCCCGGCTCGACGAACCGGGAGCGATCGGCCGATATCACGGTGGCTCCGGCGCTGGGCGCGAGCCCCGTCCGAAAGCTGTTCTTGGTCCGGGCGCCGTAAGCCATCCCGCCGGTCTCAGACGCCCCGTAGCCATCCCTGATCACCAGGTTCGGCAAGTGGTCCAGGAGCGCCTTTATGTGCTGTTCACCGGTGGCGGCGCCGCCGGTGCCGATGGTGACGAGGGAGGAAAGGTCGTAGGGCCGTCGTGCCAACTCCGCGACCAGGGGCCCGGCATAGGCGTCCCCCACGATCGACATCAGGACCACGCGTTCGCGTTCGGCGAGCGTCAGGACCGTCTCGGCGTCGAATGGGCCCGAATCGTCGTGCAGCACGACCGTCGCCCCCTGATGCAATCCGGAGTAGGCCGTCCACTGTGCGGCGGCGTGCATGAGCGGGGGGACCGGGTACCACGGTCCGCTCGCTCCGGCCCCCGCGTTGGCGGCGTGGATGATCGACTCTTCGGTCGTGTCGTCGGTGCCGGCCATGCCGGACACATAAATGTCGGCTTGGCGCCACAGGACGGCTTTGGGACGGCCGGTCGTCCCACCCGTGCACACCATGTAGAGGTCGTCGGGCGACGGCACCGGAAGCGGCCCCTCGACCGGGGTGCGAACCACATCCTCGAAGCTCGTACTACCGGAGAGGGGAGGCACGCCGGATCCGTCGTCGACGTCGACGAGCACCACGTCGAGCCGTTCGCTTACCGCCTGCACCAGCGGACCGTAGCGGCGGTGGTAGATCACGGCACGGACCCCGACGTCATTGAACAGGGCGCGCATCTCCGCCGGTCGGTAGTGCTGGTTGACGTTGAAGGGCACGGCCCGGGCCCGGTAGGCGCCCAGCATCGCCTCGATGTACTCGACGCTGTTGTGCATCACCAGGGCGATCGGGTCCTGCCCACACTCCCAGGGCTCGAGCTCAGACCGCTCTCGCCGAAGGCCGAGACCCCGGGCACCGAGAAAGGCGGCGATCGACTTCGTCCGTCGGGCTACCTCGCCGAAGGTCCGGCGGGTGTCACCGCACACCACCATGTCGCGGTCGGGCACTTCGGCGGCCACGACATCGTGGACCCCAACCAAGGACCACTCCCTCGGAGGCATGCCAAAAAGTCTAGAGCTTTTGCGCCGGTGTCGCCCATCCGTCGGGCCTCGGCGCAACAGCCATCAGAAGTGGTCGAGGAGATCCACCACGGTCTGGGCCCGCTGTCCGAGCATCACGCGCCCGACCACGCCCATGTGCGTGCGCCAATGAGATTCGGCGGCGTCGGCATCACCGCTCTCAATGAGATCGGCCAGCCGTTCTTGTGATCGGATGCCCCGACGCCTCGTGGCGGCCGACTCGCCGCCCAAGTCGGTCTGGCTGACGATGGTGACGGCCCGGGCGACGACTTCGTTCAGCATTTCGGTCACGATGGTCAGGGTCTGGTTGCCCGCCATCTCGACCAGTTCCTCATGGAAGTGCGCGTTGGCCTCGCCGAAGGTCTCGGGGTCGTCGATGGCTGCCGCTTCCTCGGAAATAAGGGTCCGAAGCCTTTTTGCACAGGCGCGTCGGTTGCGGCCCAACGACAGCAGCCGAACCGCGGCGGGCTCAATGATCGTCCGAGCCTCGAATACGTCGGCCAACGGCACGTTGCGGGACTGGAGTACGAGCGCGGCGGTCCGAGCGGTCTGGCGCTGATCGGGCCGGTGCACGACGACACCGCCCCGCACCCCGCGGATCACGGAGATGAGGCCCTCGGCCTCGAGGATGCGGAGGGCCTCGCGGAGCGAGGGTCGAGACACGCCGAAGCGTTCGATGAGATCCGGCTCGTGACCGAGAGAGTCGCCTTCGTCCAGCTCTCCACGAATGATGAGCCGGCGCAACTCGTCGGCGATCTGTTGTGGCTTCTCGCGCGGCTTTGTCGCTGGTCGGTGTGTCGTCGTCCCGCGCGGAGTCGTCCCCTTCGCCATCTATTTTGCCTGTGACGGTGTGACGAGTATCTTGCCGTTGATCGAGTTGGCGGCCAGCGCGGCGAAGGCCTCATTCAGTTCGGTCAACTCCGTTTCCCGTCCCACCAGCGGCCGGGGATTGATGGACTGGCTGGCGAACGCGTCGATCACGGTGTGGAACTCGGCGGGGGAGTAGTACACGGCGAACCTGATGACGGCCTCCTTCATGAGTGCGGCAATCGACCAGAACGAGTCTGGCTCGGCACACGTGCCCGCAACCACGATTCGACCCTTGGGCCGGATGGCGGCGACACATCGGTTGAGGAGGCCAGGCTTGCCGACACATTCGACGACGACGTCGTAGGCGTTCGGGGTGGCGTGCTCGGGATCCTCCAGGGTATCGGTGGCTCCGAATGCCGCGCCGCTCACGCGACGCTCTGCGACCGGATCTACCACGGTGATCCGCCCGGCTCCTCGCTGACGGGCCCAGGCGATGGTCGTGAGCCCCACCGTTCCGGCGCCGATCACGAGCACGTCGTCACCGGCGACGAGCTGGCTGGCCTGCACACAGTGCAGTCCCACGGCATAGGGCTCAACCAAGGCGGCGTGGACCGGATCGACTGCATCGGGGACGGCGAACGAAGAAGTGGCGGGGACGACTGTGAACTCTGCGAATCCGCCCGGACGACCACCGAGGCCCATGAGTTGCACGGAGCTGCAATGGACCACGTCCCCTGCGCGGCACCAGGCGCAGGTGCCGCAGGACGCCACGGGGAGGACGGCAACCTGCACGCCTTCGACCCAGCCCGAGGTGTCGGCTCCGATTCCGATGACCTGCCCGCCGAACTCGTGGCCCATGATCGACCCCGCCGGCATGACGCCGCGTGCCTTGAGGTCCGACCCGCACAACCCGCAGCTGGTGACTCGAAGAAGCAGTTCGCCTGCCTGCGGCACCGGATCGGCCACTGTGACCAGGTCGAACGCCCCTCCTTCAGCGACGAGCGCTGCTCGCATGACTCAATCCGTCGCGTCGCACCCGAGCATCCTACCTCTAGAGGTTTGCGACACATGTTTGCTAACTTCACCTTTCCATGACGAACGGACGGCTCTCTGGAAAGGTCGCCGTCGTCACAGGCGGTGCCTCGGGGATCGGCCTGGCCACGGTGCGGCGGTTCATCGCCCACGGCGCGCAGGTGATGATCGGCGACATTGAAGGTGACCGGGCCGCTGAGGTGGCGACCGAGCTCGGCCAGGCGGTAGGCAGCCGCCGATGCGATGTCAGCGCCGAATCCGATGTCGAGGCTCTGTTCGAGGAGACACAGAACCGATTCGGCGGCGTGCACATCGCCTTTGCCAACGCCGGGATCGGGTCGTTCGCGCCCGTCGTCGACGCCGAGGTCCCGGACTGGATGCGTGTTCTGGAGGTCAATCTCGTGGGCCCCCTCCTCACGATCAAGCATGCGGCGCGCCGGATGGACAAGGGCGGGTCGATCGTCCTCACGGCAAGTCTCAACGCGGTGCAGCCAGCGATCGGCATGAGCGCCTACTGCTGTTCAAAGGCCGGGTTGGCCATGCTGGCGCAAGTGGCGGCGCTCGAACTGGGTCCAAAAGGTATACGCGTCAATGCAATCGGACCAGGGCTCGTCCGCACCGGCCTGACCGACGGCATGTGGTTGATGCCTCAGATCGTCGAGGAATTCGATGAGAACGCGCCACTAAAGACCAGCACGTCGACGGAGGATGTGGCCAACCTGGTGGCGTTCCTCGCTTCCGAGGAGTCCTCATCGATATCGGGGACGCTGCAGCTGATTGATCGGGCCGCCCACACGATGCGGTATCCGAATCTGCTTGCTCGCTTCACTGATGCAACCGGCACAGGTAGCCAGAGTTCCTGATCGGCCGTAAAACCAGCTGACCAGAGGCACGGGTCATCGTCGCCGCCCCGTCGGCCTGCCGTCGTGGGACCGGAGGTCGCCTGGGCACCTCTAAATATCTAGATGTAAAGTGGCGTCTCTTCCTCGCTCGGTCGGCAAGGGCGCCGCGGTGAGGCAGAACTTCAGGCCCATCTTCTTCGTAAACGTGGAGGCACCATGACAAGTGACAAGACGATCGTCGAGCGCCATGACGGCCTTGTTGTCGTGACGCTGAACCGACCCCACAAGAAGAACGCGCTCAATGCGAAGAATTGGAACGACCTCGAAGAGGTGTTGGCCCAGATGGAGGTGACTCCTTCCGATCGAGCGTTGGTGCTGACAGGAGCGGGTGGGAACTTCTCTTCCGGAGCGGATCTCTCTGGGGGCTTGTCCGCCGGCCCGCCCAGCGACGGCGCAAAGCCTGAGGGCGACGGCGGACGCTCTGCCGGTGGCCTCACCGGTCACGGCGTACAGCTCATCGTGCACGAGATGCGGATAGTCGGCCAGATCATCGCTCGGCTTCAACGATTGCCCAAACCAACGATCGCCGCTGTGGATGGGCATGCTGTCGGCGTGGGTCTCGGACTCGTTTTGGCGTGCGATCTCGTCATCGCCAGCGATCGTGCCCGTTTCACCGAGGTGTTCGTGAAGCGTGGACTGGCTATGGACGGCGGCGCCTCGTGGACACTTCCTCGCCAGATAGGACTCAGGCGGGCCAAGCAGATGGCCTTTTTTGGCGACGCGCTCGATGCGGCGAGAGCCTATGAATGGGGGCTGGTGAACGAGGTCGTCCCTCCGGAGCAGCTGCTGGACACGGCAATGGCTTGGGGACACCGATTGGCCGGCGGCCCGACGACCGCTCTGAGTCTCATCAAGAGTCTCCTCAACTCGAGCTACGGATCGAGCTTCGAAGAAGCGATTGAGAACGAGGCGCGAGTGCAGCACATCGCCCACACGACGGCTGACATGAACGAAGGGATCATGGCCTACTTGGAGCGACGGGAACCCAACTTCACGGGTCGCTAGGCGCTACGTGGCACCCCGAAGAAGAATGCCTGCGCGTTGGCGTAGAGCCACCCGTCCCGCACCTCATCTGAGAGGTCGATCGCCGCAGCTTCCGCCAGGCACCGTTCCATCGACAGGACGGGGTAGTCGGTGGCGAAGAGGATGCGGTCCTGGCCCCGGGTGCGCATGTAGTGCAGCAGCTCCTCGGGAAGACGCTTAGGCGACCACGCTGATGTCATGAGTCGCAGGTTCTTGTACTTGATCATGAGGCGGATGGCGATATCCCACCACGGATCAGCGCCGTGGATCATGCACAGGCGAAGCTCGGGGAACCGGACGCAAACGCGATCGAGGTGGATCGGGTTCTGGACCTCGCCTGGGATGGGTGGGCCAGGTATGCCCGTGTTGACGCACAGCGGCAGGTCGAGCTCGCAGCACTTCGTATAGAGCGGGTAGTACACGGCATCGCTGGGCGGGTAGAGACCATCGCCCCAGAAGCTCGGGCCAATGACGGTGAAGGCGACGGGGTGATCACGTACGAAGGATGCGATGGCGTGCAGTGCTTTCATCGGCCTCAGCAGGTTGAACCCGCCTAGCGCGAGGGAGAATCGCTCTGGCGCTGCCTCGGCGAAGCGGACCGCTCGATGTTCGCTCGTGGCGGTGACCTTCGTCACGAGGATCGCCTTTTCAACGCCGTTGGCATCCATTTCCTCGAGTAGCTCGCCAAGCTCGGGGCTCTTGAAGAACGACTCCCCGCCCTTGAAGTAGTCCTCCTTGACGCGGACCATCCAATCGGGCTGTTTTTGATCAGCGAAGTCCACGTTGACGAGGCCGTCGATCACTCTGGTCATGTGTGAGATCCTAGCGCTCCGGGGGTTTAAATCTTTATACATATATCCGCCGGCGCTCGACAGTGCCAGTGCCGGGCCCTCACCACCGGGAGACGGTGATCGTTGTGATCCCCCCCGGACCAGGGTCTGGAAAACATCTAGATGTATCAGCTATCCTCCGGCCCGGGCCAAAGCAAATGGAGGCGTCACATGCGCAATACGTTCCGAAGGGGAGCGATGGCGACCCTGTCGGCCGCGTTGATGGCGGCATCGGCCGTGCTCTCTGCGAGCCCTTCGTCTGCGGCGTCCTCGAAGAGTCCGATCACAATCGCGCTGATCACTTCTGAAACCGGGCTGGCGGCGTCCGAATACAGCGACTCGCCCCAAGGATTCCTCGCCCGCGTCGCCCTGCAGAATGCCGAGGGAGGGGTCAACGGCCACCGGATCGTGCCACTCGTCATTGATGACCAGTCGAGCCCAACGTCGGTGGTGACGGCGGTGCAGGACGCAATCTCCAAGCATGCGATCGGGATCGTCTCCGAAAGCGCGTTGTTCTTCCTGGCGGCAAAATATCCTCAACAAGCTGGTATTCCGGTGACCGGGGGTTCTTTCGACGGGCCGGAGTGGGGTGAGCAGCCCTATACGAACATGTTTGCCGCTGACTCGGGCAGCGTTAATCCCAAATTCCCGGTCAACACCGTCTTCTCCTCCTTTCTCAGGGCACACGGTGGAACCGTTATCGGCTCCTATGCCTACGCGATCTCCTCGACGTCTATCCGCGGCGCCACCAGCGCGGCAGATGCCTTCAAGAGCGAGGGTGGCACGACAGGAGTGCTGGCCACATCCATACCTTTTGGCAGTGTCACCTTCGGCCCGGAAGCGCTTCTGGCCAAGCAGCACGGTGTGAACGCCGTCTTCGCCGCCATGGACGGTGACTCCAACGTCGCCCTCGCCACGGCGCTTCAGCAAGCCGGCGTAAGGCCGAAGGCGGTGGTCTTCCCGACCGGGTACGAGCCCAGCCTCGTGCACTCACCGGCCTGGCCGGCGGTTCAAGGGGACTACTTCGTCTCGGAGCTCCGGCCCGCTGACCTTCCCGACGCCGGGACGAAGCAACTCACCGCCGCACTCTTGAAGTATGAGCACCGACCGCCCAGCCAATTCTACGACTACGCCATCGCCGAGTCCTGGCTGGGCACGGACTTGATGCTCAAGGGAATTGAGCTCGCTGGACCGAACCCGACGTCGGCGTCGGTCATCCACAGCCTGCGCAACCTGAAGTCCTACAACGGTGCTGGACTCCTGGCCCACAACCTCGACTTCTCGACCGCCTTCGGGCACGACCAGTCGCCCGGCTGCCTGTGGTATCTGCAAGCTCAGAAGAATGGCTTCGTCCCGGTATCGTCCAAACCGTGGTGTGGGCATGACCTCCCGGGTACGTCCGTAGCCAGTTAGAGAGCCGGATTCTGGTGTAGACCTCGGGGCGGTCACGCATCGAGAGGTACCGGGTGGTGGATCACGCGAAGGAGGTCGAGTGAGATGGCCCGAGCACGAGAGGCACGTGAGTGGGCGGCCAGTGGAGGGTTGCGCGGCATCGGCGACTCTCTCTACACGCCGTTCTGCGGCCACGACGGCGAAAGCATCGACTGGGATGCGTACCGGACCCTGGTCCGCTACTGCGTGGGGGACCTCCGTCACGACATGCTGTGGCTCACGAGCGGCGTGGGTGAGTGGTGGTCACTCACGATGGACGAGCGCAAGCGCTTGCTGGAAGTGGCTGTGGAGGAGGCACGGGCAATAGCTCCCGACACCGTGGTCGAGGCCTGCACCAGCGCGGCATCGGTGAAGGAATGCGTGGAGCTGACGCTCCATGCCCAGGAGCACGGCGCAGACGTGTGCTTCTTGCAGACGCCCCCGATGGAGGTACACGCCGGGGAAGGCGTCCTGCGGTTTTTTGAGTACGTCGCCGATAGGACGGATATTGCACTTGGGATGTTCAACTCGCCGTCATCGGGTTGGGTGCTCAGCGCTGAGGAGATGGCAGCGATCCACCACCAGATCCCGGCTGTCGTCGCGGTGAAAGAGGGCGTGCAGGACAGTGTTTCGCGAACCATGGCCCTTCACGCTCTGGCTCCGGACCTGGTGATCTGGGAGTGCGACCTGATCGTCTACAGCGCGGGGTGGCTGCAGCAGGGAATCGTCGGGCCGGCCCAGCTTGGCACGTCGGCCTATCTGTTCGAGACGCCAGACGATCTCATCTACCGGCAGTATTGGGAGCTGGTCTGGAACGGGAAGCTGGCCGACGCGTCCGCTTTCGCGAAGGAGTCAGGACTGGACGCCCGTAGTGCTGGCATAGGCTCATGGATGGTGCAGTACCCCGGTAGGCCCGACTACTTCACCCACTGGGGCGAGGCGTTCAAGTACGCCGCGTCCGTAATCGGTCTGCCGGTCGGTGACTACCCACACTCGCGCCCGCCGCAGGGCTTTCTGCCGGAGGCGGCGAAGGTTCAGATACGCGCGGCACTTGTGAACGCGGGGATGGAGGGGAAGGCGAAGTTGGCTGTTAACGGCGCCTTTGCACGACCGGGGTGAGCGTTGCCAGTGTCAGCGCAACCGATAACTGATTGGGATGCTCTTTGGGCCCTGCACGAAGTTGGCGTGGGTCCACGTCGGCTCGCCGGCCAGTTCGATGTACTCGAGACGGCCGAACAGCTCCGTGAAGAGGGCCCGGATTTCCAGGCGGGCCAGGTGTGCGCCCAGGCAGAAGTGCCGACCGAATCCGAAGGCGAGGTGGCCAGCGGCGTTCTCCCGTTGGACGTCGAGATGAAACGGGTCGGCGAAGATCTCGTCGTCCCGGTTACCTGATGCATAGGACAGGAGGACGAGCTCGCCGGGCTGGAACGTGATACCCCTGAGGGTGAAGGGCTGCTGGCATGTACGCATGAAGTGCTTCACCGGCGAAACGAACCGGATGAGCTCGTCGACGGCGGAGTGAACCAGGGCGGGATTTGCTTGCAGGAGCTCTAGCTGGGGACGATTTTCGAGAAGAGCGAGAAGTCCACCAGCGATGACGCTCGAGGTGGTGTCATGTCCCGCCGTAGCGATGATCACGTAGTGGCCGAGAGTGTCCATATCGGGCAGAGCCTCGCCGCCGAGCTCAGCGTTAGCGATGACAGAAGCGAGGTCTCCGGTGGGATGAGCTCGCCGATCTAGTGTCAAATTCGTGAAATAGGCGACGAGGTCAAGCAACACTGCGACGGCGGCCTCGTCCCTCCCCTTTCGGGCAATGTCGGGGTCCTCGGCGCCGAAAAGCTCCTGCGTCAGTTTGAGCATTCGGGGATAGTCGTCCTCGGGTAGTCCCAGGATCGCCAGGATCACCTGAAGGGGAAAGTGCACGGCGACATCGTTGGCGAAGTCGCAGTAGCCGCCGAGGTCGGCCATCACATCGACGTATCGTCTGGCTAACTCGTCGATCCGCTCCTGCAAGTTCCTGACGTTTCCCGGCTTGAACCAGTCGTTGACTATGTTCCGATGCGCCTTGTGCTCGTCACCGTCCATCTGGATGAGGGTTTTGACCGGCGCGTCGATCATGTCCCTCATGTTTGCCTTGGGTGTGAGGGTCGGAACTGGAGCGTTCGTGAAGATCTCGGGATTTCGCTCGATTTCCATGATGTCGGCGTGTTTGGTGACGGCCCAAAATTCGGGATACTTCTCGACGTCGACCTTCAAGATCGGTGACTCTTCGCGGATCCGCCTCGCCTTCGCATGCCACTCGAAGGGGTCGGCGTACGCCGCCGGCTTCACAAAGATGGAACCGAGGTTCTCAACGGCAGCCCTGGCCATACGATCATCATATACAACGAAATAGCTAGAGGTTTCGACCGTTGAGAAAGCCAGCGAACCGTTGGCCGCTTGGCATCCTACGGGCTAGTAGGAGGGACCATGAGGATGTGGCCTATGGGTTAGGACAACGCTGCACTCATCACTGAACTGAAAACCTTTGTCGCCGGGTATCGTGGCGCACGGGACCTCGCAGACGGCGGGTCGACCTTCTGTACAGATACGACTAGCGAGCTCAGTCCTCCTCCTGGGGTACAAGTGCGATGGCATCGTCGGGGGTGAATTCGCGTAAGGACGTTGGCTGATAGTCCATCCTTTGATGTCCATCTGTTCACGGATCGAGGGCGATGGCTCCGATGAGCTCCAGAATTCGGCACGGCGGGAGGTGCTGCTCCGTGACCCGGACGCCCATGGGCGAGAGGGCGTCCTCAATGGCGTTGCACAGGGTGGGCGGGGCGATGATCATTCCTCCTTCGCCCACCCCCCGGAAGTTGACGTCTGCGTCGAGCGGGACGGTTTCGAGATGTTCGATCTCAATTCGGGGGATCTCGCACGCCGTGGGTATGAGGTAATCCATGAACGTGCTCGAGAGGTACTGGCCGCTGTCAGGATCGTACGCCGAGCGTTCGAGGAGGACTGCACCGATACCCTGAGCGACGCCACCTCTCACCTGGCCTTCTACGATCGCCGGGTTGATGAGCACGCCGCAGTCCTCCGCCACCAGATAGCGCTCGATCCGCACCTGCCCAGTCTCCACATCCACCTCGACGATGGCGGCGTGGGTGCCGCCGGCCCAGCCGCCTTCGCCGCCGTCGTATTCGGCGGTGACTTCGAGGTCGCCCTCGAGATCACGAGGCACACGCCCCGGCTCGTGAGCGGCCCGGGCGATCTCCCCCAGGGGGACAGCCCGGGCCGGCACCCCCCTGACCGACACGGCACCGGCAGCAAGATCCATGTCTTCGGGGCTGGCCTCAAAGAGGTGGGCGGCCACCTCGAACACCTTCGCCCGCAACGCGCGGGCGCCGTGCAGCGAGACCCCGCCGGCCATCGTCGCCGACCGGCTGCCACCCGTCCCGAACCCCATCGGCACGACGTCGGTGTCGCCGACGACAACTCGAACCTGATCGAACGGCACCCCGAACTCGTCAGCGGCAATCTGGGCCAGAGTGGTCTGATGGCTCTGGCCGTGCGGCATTTGTGAGGTGAAGACGGTCACGGTGCCGTCCTCCTCGAGCCGGAGTCGCATCTGCTCCGGGCCCATGATCCCGCCCCCGCCCCCAGGAGTCCGAGGGCCGGGGGCCGCTTCGATGTAGGTAGCCAGGCCCAGCCCGAGGTACCGTCCCTGAGCTCGGGCTTCGGCTTGCCGGCGGCGGAACGCCTCGACATCGACAAGCGCGGCGATACGGTCGAGCGATTCGCGAGACGTGACCCCGACCAGGCTGCGCCCGGTCAGCATCTGGAGGGGAGGCTCGCCGCGCGTGACCACGTTGCGGAGGCGCACCTCGAGGGGCTCCATCGCGAGTTCCTTGGCGATCAGGTCAATCATCCGCTCCCGCACCCACGTCTCCGAGGCCCACGGGCCGCGGTACGCGACGTAGCTGGCCTTGTTGGTGATCACCGCGGTGGACTCGAACGACAGCGCGCCGATCTTGTACGGGCCGGGGATCATCCCCTTCACCGCCTCAGGCAGCATTCCCCCTAGGCCGGGGTAGGCTCCGGTGTCGATAATCATCTTCACCCGAAGGCCGAGGATGTGACCTTCATTGGAGATCGCCGCTTCAACTTCGAAGCTCTCGTCTCGGGCCTGACCGGACGCGGTCAAATTCTCGCTTCGGTCCTCGATCCACCGGATCGGACGGCCGAGCCGGCGGGAGGCGGCGGCGCAGGCGATGTCCTCTCGTGCGGCGCCCAGCTTGAGTCCGAACGATCCGCCGATGTCCCCGGCCAGCACCCTCACCTTCTCCAGCGGCATATCGAGCTGTGTCGCGAATCCCGTGCGGGCGATGTGGACTCCCTGGGTGGCGGAGTAGACGGTGAGCTCTCCCGATCCGAGGTCGAAGCTACACACGACGCCCCGACATTCCATCGGCACGTTCTGGTGCCGGTGCTGGCGCAGCTCGGCCCGCACGACCCGGTCGGCCCGGGCAAAGGCGCCCTCCACGTCGCCGAAGGTGGCCACTGGTGAGCGGACTAGCACGTTGCTACCCAAGTCCTCGAAGATGGGCGGGCCGGCGGGGTCAAGGGCTTGCTCCTGGGTGATCACCGCCGGCAGTTCCTCGTAGTCCACTACCACTAGCTCGCAGGCGTCCTCTGCGAGGTAGCGGCTCTCGGCCACGACCAGCACGACGGGGTCTCCGACCAGGCGGACCTTGTCGGTCGCCAAGACGCTGAACGACGGCATCGGCAAGCCAGCAGAGAACATTCCGGCGGCGCCCGGCCCCCGGACAGTCAGCGCATCCAGCTCCTCCCCGGTCAGCACCGCTATAACCCCAGGCAACTTGCGGGCTTCGGTGACGTCCACGCCCGTGATGCGGGCGTGAGCAGACGGGCTGCGTACGAAGGCGGCGTGGAGCATGCCCGGAAGGCGGACGTCGTCAACGTAGCAACCCGTCCCGGTCAGGATACGGGGATCTTCCGAGCGCTTGACGCTCGCTCCTGTGTACCGCTCGGCGATGTTCTGCACGTTGTCGCTCCTGCTCACTAGTGCCGCGGCTCGGGCGGCGAGCCATCGTGGCCGGCTGCTCGCAGGACCCCGTTGACGATGCTCTCGTATCCCGTGCAGCGGCAGAGGTTGCCGGACAATGCTTCGCGGATCTCCTCCTCGCCCGGGTTCGGGTTCTCGACCAACAGGGCGGTGATCTGCATGAGAAATCCGGGAGTGCAAAAGCCGCACTGAAAACCGTGGGACTCCCACATCGCTTGCTGCAGAGGGTTCATCACGCCGTTGTTCGCAAGGCCCTCGACAGTAAGGATGTCGGCTCCTCGTGCTTGTACTGCGAGCATGAGACAGGACCGGGCTGGTTCGCCGTTGACCAGGACCGTACAGGCGCCGCAGACGCCGTGCTCGCAGCCCAGATGGGTGCCGGTGAGCCCGAGGTCCTCCCGTAAGAAGTCGGCCAGAGTGCGGCGGGGCTCGACAGAGCCCTGCCGCGGTGTCCCATTGACAGTGAGTTCGACGTCGAAGGTGCTCATGCCGCCTCCTTCGCGCGCTGGGCGGCGAGCTTGAACGTCCGCCTCATGAGCACAGTGGCGAGGTGGCGGCGATATGAGGAGGAACCGTGTAGATCCGCCGGGGGAGATAGTGACTTTGCCGCTTCCTCGGCCGCTGTCGCGAAGGCCTCGTCGGTGGGCTCGGCACCTTCCAAGATTGCCTCGGCCTCGGTGGCGCGCACCGGTATGTCGCTGACACCCGTCAGGGCTACGCGGGCGTCGGCGATCTTCCCGTCCTCGAGACGAACCATCGCCGCGGCGCCGACCATGGCGAAGTCGCCGTGCCGACGGGCTACTTCCTCGATGGCGCTGCCGGTACGCAAGGCCGGACGCCGTATACGGACCTCCGTCAGGATCTCATCGGGCTGGAGGGCGGTCGTGAAGAATCCGCTGAAGAAGTCAGCGGCTTTGATGGTGCGTTTGCCCCGGTCGCGGCTCTGCGCCACCAGCTCGGCGTCGAGTAGCAGCGCCACCGCCGGCAACTCTGCAGCGGGGTCGGCGTGGGCCAGACTGCCCCCGATCGTGCCCCGACTGCGGATGGCGGGGTGGCCGATGAGGGGAAGCGCTTGGGCCAGAAGTGGGGCCAGAAGGCGGACATCGTCATGGCGCTCGGCCGCCCGTTCCCTAACCATGGCGCCGATGACCAAATGGCCGTCGTCGACAACAATGGACCCCAGCTCGCTGATCCCAGCCAGGTCGACCAGGTGCGAAGGTCGGGCCAGCCTGAAAGACAACAGCGGGACGAGGCTCTGCCCACCCGCAAGGGGCCTCGCATCCTCGCCGTGCTCCAGCAGCAGTGCCAATGCCTCGTCCAACGTCGTCGGTGCACTGTAGTCAAACGGCGGAGGTTTCACGGTTTCCGAAACTACGCCTACCGTCTCTATCCTGGCAATGCCACCCCTTCTAGAAGGACGCGGCCGGAGGGCGTGGCCCGGCGGCGACAGCTACCCGGTGCGTTCACCTCGACCGTCGTTGGCGGGTCAGCCTCGTCAAGCTCCGACGCAAGCTAGTGCCGCATCAAACAACGTTTGCCCCGTATCGGACGGACTCCCCAGAGCCTGGTATCCCCGATATGCGCTCCATGCACCGACCCTGGCTTGACCCCAGACCCGGTCGGGAGCGGCACGTTATGGGCGAGTCGCCGCTCGACCGTTGCAGCCCGGATGGCCGCCGTGGCAAAGTTCACCCGATGCCGAAGGACTTCTTCGACGAGCCGATCGCCTCAGGGTATGACGCCGATTCGGCGCTTATGTTCGACCCGGGGATCGTCGACCCCGCCGTGGCCTTCCTGGCCGATTTGGCTGGTGACGGCGATGCCCTGGAGTTCGGCATCGGCACCGGACGTATTGCCCTGCCACTCAGTCGACGTGGCGTCCCCGTTCATGGGGTCGACCTTTCTGAGGCGATGGTGGGACGCCTCCGTGCCAAGCCGGGTGGCGAGGCGCTCGCCGTGACAATCGGAGACTTCGCCACGACCCAGGTGGGAGAAACGTTCGGGGTCGTCTACCTCGTCTACAACGGGATCAGCAATCTGACCACCCAAGATGAGCAGGTCGAATGCTTCCGCAATGCTGCGTCGCACCTGGAGCCAGGCGGGTGCTTCGTGATCGAGGTCCTGGTTCCTGCGCTGCGACGGCTTCCCCCCGGTGAGACCTTCCGGCCCTTCACGGTGACTTCGACGCACCTCGGCTTCGATGAGTACGACACTGTGACCCAAGCGGCCGTCTCTCACCACTATTCGATCGACCACGGCAGCGTTGGGGCCTGGTCCATACCGTGGCGCTACGTCTGGCCCTCGGAACTGGACCTCATGGCACGGCTCTCCGGAATGACCCTGCGGGAGCGGTGGGGGTGGTGGAGGCGGGAACCCTTTACGGCGGAAAGCGCCTCGCATATCTCGGTGTGGGAGAAGGCCAACTAGTGTCGTGAGTCGGAGATC
>PKYA01000078.1 GCA_003133545.1 Acidimicrobiaceae bacterium
ATGCGGGCCACCAGCTCGCGCAAGCGGAATGGCTTTGGTACGTAGTCGCTCGCCCCTAGCTCCAGCCCGAGCACGACGTCGACCTCCGAATCGCGGGCCGTCACCATGATGATCGGCACCGGCTTGAGCGCCCGCATCTGCTGGCAGAGCTCGATGCCCGACTGGTCGGGCAGCATGACGTCGAGCAGGACCAGGTCGGGGTGCACCCGGTGGAACAGGCGGAGGGCCTCATGACCGTCCCCGGCGATCTCGACGGCGAAGCCCTCTCTCGTCAACCCCGAGGCCAGGGCCTGGCGGTAGGACTCCTCGTCGTCGACGACGAGCACGAGGGGCCGGTTGTCCCGCGCCGCCGCGCTCGCATTCGGCCGCCCGTTTGTCACCGTGGCAGTCGCCATGTTTCCTCGTACATCAAGCAGCGTCGTCGGGCGCGGGGGTACTCGTGGGCGGACGTCGGCGTCGGAGAGGGGCAGGCGACACCGGGGATCGGGGGGGATCGTCCCCCGGCGTCGCCTGAGCACGCAGGGAGGCGAATACCTGCGCGATTTTGGAAACCACGCCGCCCGACCCCGAGGCCAGGGAGGAGGGCTTGGAACGGAGCGGCACGACCTCAGCCAGGGTCACCGGGCCGAGGTGGCGTCCCGCGCCGGGCACAGCTGGGGTGCGGGTCCCGTCGCGACCACTGTCTGCATGGGTGAACGCCATCGGTACACACCGTAGGAAGTGGAGATGAACGGTTCGCGAAACCGTTGCAACCGGGAAGTGTCACGGAGATGAACTCTTCCCTTTCCCCCTCCCGCCGTGACGTTACGCTTCGGCCCGGACAATCGGGAGGCGACGGATGAGCGAGGCCATGGGACACGGCGTGAACCAGCGGAAGTCCATCCGCATGACGGCCGAGGAGATCGACGCCTTTCTGGCCGAACGACGCCCGATGACGATGTGCTCCATCGGTCCCGACGGCTCCATCCACGCCATTGCCATGTGGTACGGCTTCCTCGACGGCTGTATCACCGTCGAGACCAAGTCCAAGTCGCAGAAGGTGCAGAACCTGCGGCGGGACCCCCGGGTCACCCTCTTGTTCGAGGACGGGGACTACTACGAGGAGCTNNTCAGCGTGTTCGAGCGCTACTACGGGCCCTACAGCGACGAGCTCAAGCCGTTCCTCGAGACCATGTTGCACAAGCGCGTGGCCGTCAAGATCCACACGGAGCGCACGGTCAGTTGGGACCACCGCAAGCTCGGCCTGCCGCCCACCCGGCCCGCCGGGTAGGGGTGCGGTTCTCCATCGAGCAGGGCCTGGCGGTGGCGCCCGAGGTCGCGATCGCCGCCTACGCCAACCCCGCCTTCTACCGGGACCGCCCACCCGGCGGCGATATCACCATCCTCGAGGTCACCCACCACGAGGACTCGGGGACAAGGGCCCGCATCGACGTCCGCTACCGCTTCACCGGCTCCGTCTCGGCGGCCGTCCGCGCCATCATCGACCCGGCGAAGATGTCCTGGGTCACCCGCACCGACATCGACAAGGACGCGCGGCGCACCAGTTTTCACATCCTGCCCGACCACTACCCCGATCGTCTCGAGTGCAGCGGCTCGTTCCGTTTCGCGCCTGGTGCGGATGGGCCGGGGTCGACGGCGATGACCATAGAGGGGGACCTCAAGGTGCGCGCCTTTCTGGTCGGGCGGGCGGCCGAACAGCTCATCGTCTCGGGATTGCGCGCCTATCTGGTGGCCGAAGCGGCGACCCTGCCCGAGTTCAATCAGACGTGAGGCGCGCTCTTTACTTGGACAGCTTGCGCATCTGGGCCATCCCGTCNNGAGAAGATGGCGATGCCGATCCGGATCTGGCCCCCCAGGGGCACATAGGGGAAGGCCCGGATCATCTTGCGGCCGGCGGCGTAGAGGGGGAATTGGGGACCGGGGACGTTCGTCGTCACCGTATTGATGTTGCGCTGGGCGGCGCGGGTGGCCAGGCGCATCCCGAGGGCCAGCAGCATCGGGGGGGCGAACCCCGACATCGAGGTCAGTGCCTCGCCGGCGACGGCCTGTTTGGACTCCTTGAGACCGGCCATCTGCGCGGTAATGGCGCGCAGCCGCTCGACCGGGTCCTCGATGTTGACCGGCAGTTCGGCGAACATGGCCGACACCTTGTTCTCGAAGGTGCCGTCCCCCACCGCCTTGCCGCTGGCGTCACGGGGACGGACCGAGACCGGCACCAAGGTGCGCACCACCCGGTCGATCGTCTCGCCCCGGGACACCAGGAGCTCCCGGAATCCGTTGGTGATGGACGCCAGGACGACGTCGTTGAACGTACCGCCCAGGGCCCGGCGCACCGTCTTTATTTCCTCGACCGACGTCGTGGCCCAGGCATAGCGGCGGTGCGGCCCGATGGGCCCGTTCAGGCTCGAGACGGGCGGCTGCCGCACCACGCCCGCCATGGCCACGATGCCCTGCCCGACCTCCTTCGCATAGGTGACGGCCTGGCGCAGCGCCCTGGTCGAGGCCCGGGCGGCCCGCAACTGCTCGTAGGGGGAGCGCAGCATGGTCGTCACCGCGTCGGCGACGAGCTGCCCGTTCGACGGCGTGGGCCGGGGGTGCCACGCTGCCACGACGGGCGGGGTGGCCTCGGGCGAGAGGTCCATGATCACAGCGAGCAGGTCGGTCCCGGCCACCCCGTCGACCATCGCGTGGTGCGTCTTGGCCAGCATGGCCCAACGATCGTCCTCGAGCCCCTCGACCACCCAGATCTCCCAGAGCGGCTTGGATCGGTCCAAGCGCTGCGACATCACCCGGCCGACCAGCTTGCGCAGCTCGGATTCGCCCCCCGGGGCGGGCAGGGCGGTGTGGCGGAGGTGGTACTCGATGTTGAAGTGGGGGTCGTCCACCCACACCGGTCGGCCCAGATCGAAGGGGACGAACTGCACCACCTGGCGGTAGCGGGGCACCAGGCCGAGCTTGCGGTCCACCATGGCGACGACGTCGGCAAAGGCCGGGTGTGGTCCCTCGAAGATGGCCACCGAGGCGATGTGCATGTGACTGACGTCGTCCTCAATATGGAGGAACGAGGCGTCCTGCGGGCTCAGGCGGTCGGTCGTCACGTGTCTCCCTTCACGAGGGATGCGCTGTTCGTGCGCCGACGGTACCACCGTACCGCGGGGATTTCTCCTGGTCCGGCCCGCCGGGGGCCGGCGGGTCAGCCGGCGGCCGAGGCCGGGCCGCGCGCGACCAGAGTGGCCAGACCGGGATTGGAGAGGATTCTGCTCCGGGTCTCCTCGTAAGCCGCCTCGACCACCCGTGGCGCCCGGTCCTCGGCCATGGCCCACAATCCCATGGCGCGGCGGGCCCGTGGCCCCGGCTCGAGCCGGATCACCGCCGTGCCGCGCGCCTCGAGCCGTGCGATCTCGCGTTCCAGGCGGTGGCGCACCGACCGGCGCAACAGCCCGTCGACGCCGGCCACCCGTCCCTCGGAGGCCGACATGGAGGAGACGACGATCACCACATCGAGGTGCTCGGCCTTCAGCACGTCGGCGTTGGTCGCCGAGTGCACGCCGCCGTCGAAGTACTCGGTGCCGTCGATGGTGATGGGGCGGAAGTACCCGGGGATGGCGCACGATGCCAGGACGGCGGCCGCCAGTGGGGTGGAGGGAGAGCCGTCGCGCCCGAAGACGACCCGGGCGCCGTCGGCCCGCCGCGCCGCGCAGATCCACAGCCCGCGTGGCCAGTCGTCGCCGACCAGCTCGTGGAGGGCATGGGCCCGGGCGCTGATGTCGATCTGCCCCCGCGGCAGGAGGGTCGCGGCCGCCACCTCGGGCCGGAACGCCCACGGGCGCCGGGCCACCCGCCCGATGAGGGCCGGCGAGGGCGGGCTCCAGGGCCGGAGGAGCGATATGACCGAGGGGACCGGAAGGGGACTCTCGTCCGGCAAGATGCGCTTGAGCAGTGCACCGCCCGTGTGTGACGGGGCGACGCCGTAGGTCGATGCCGCCAGGTCCGAGGCGGGGACACCCACACGCAGGGCCGTGCCGGTGACCGAGCCGGCGGAGGTGCCCACGATGATGGCGGCCTCCCGCGGATCCCAGCCCGCCTCTCGTTCGAGCGCCGCCAGCACGCCCACCTGATAGGCTTGGCCGACGACGCCGCCGGCTCCGAGCACCAGCCCGATTGCCGGTGCCGCGTCGCCCGGTAGCGCCTCTTCCTCGAGTCCCCCCTGTAGCACTCTCACCACTCCCGTTTACCCGGTCTCAGACCCATTCAAGCGGCATTGCGGTCCCGGGCACAACATCCTCCCTGCATAAAGGGTATTTCGGCCCTAAGGAAAGGCCGGGGATCCGGGTGTACCCGCACTTAACGTGCACGTTATAGTTGATGAACGTAAGTGTCGCCATGCGGCGCGGGAGCGCCCCCAACTCGGCGCCGCCACAGCCGGGACGGCGTCCGCGCACGAGAGCTTCGGAGTGTGATGTTCGACTTCAACCGATCGGGACGGTCCCTGGTGGCCGGCCGCACCGGCCGCCCCGGTGCCGGTGGGCCCATCCCGGACGGCTACAAGTGGATGGCGCTGTTCATCTCCACCCTGGGCATGTTGATGGCGACCATCGACGGCTCCATCACCCTGAT
>PKYA01000122.1:0-6220 GCA_003133545.1 Acidimicrobiaceae bacterium
CCTCACCCTCACCCTCACCCTCGACTCCCTCGCCCCCCGCACCATCCTCTTCGCCCGAAGTCAGGTCCTCGGCGTACTCGGTCGGCGACTCGATGAAGACGATGTGACGGGCCGTGACTCCGATGTCGTGTTGCCAGGTTGCTCTGTCGAGCGGCACCTCCATCTGGTGGGACAGGGCCCCGGCGGCGTCCCACTCGCCGAGGCGCAGGAAGGGAGGCGCGTCCTCGGTGGGCGGCACCACCCCGAAGAGGACCCGGCCGCCGGTGACGGCGTCGCGGTGGACGTGGGAGGCGACGGGGACGCTGATCCCGCCCTCGGTTTCCTCAGGTTCGAGCACGCGGGAGAACTGCTGGGGGAGGCCGGTCTCGGCGAGAGCAAGGACCTTGCCGGCGTGCCAGAACACATTGGCGTCGGCCGATGACGGGCGGGTGAGGTACGAGACGGCGGTGCCGTCGCGCAGCTCCACCGCGTGGAGTGCGCCGCCAACTGCTCCTGGCCCCGGCCCGATGCGGACGAGCGTTCCCGCGAGATCAGGTGGCAACACGCCGTCGATCGGCAGCGGCGGGTCCATGCGATCCGGAGGTTAGTGCCGTATGGCAAGGTTTGATCCATGCCCACGCTCTCGGAGGACCTCGCCTTTCGGGGCTTGATCCACCAGGTCACCGACCCCGCCCTCTTGAAGCGACTCGATGCCGGGGGCCTGACCGTCTACGCCGGCTTTGACCCGACGGCCGACAGCCTGCACGTGGGCAGCATGCTCCAGCTCTGCACCCTGCGGCGGTTCCAGCTGGCCGGGCACCGGCCGATCTCCCTGGCCGGAGGGGGCACCGGGCTGATCGGTGACCCCGGGGGCAAGCAGGACGAGCGAGCCATGTTGACCAAGGAGGTGCTCGAGGGCTACCTGGCCGGTATCCGCCCGCAGCTGGGCCAGTTCCTCGATCTGTCCGACGCCCTCCTCCTCGACAACAGCGCCTGGCTGAGCCAGCTCGGCATGCTCGAATTCCTACGCGACGTGGGGAAGCACTTCACCGTGAACCAGATGGTGGCCAAAGATTCGGTCAAGACCCGCTTCGACCGTCCCGACCAGGGCATCTCCTACACCGAGTTCAGCTACATGCTGCTGCAGGCCTATGACTTCTTCCGCCTGCACGTCGACCACGGGTGTGACCTGCAGATCGGCGGCAGCGACCAGTGGGGCAACATCACCATGGGCGTCGACTACGTCCGCAGGGTGTGCCAGGACGAGGTCTGGGGCCTGACCACGCCACTCGTCCTCAAAGCTGACGGCACCAAGTACGGCAAGACCGAGACCGGGACCGTCTGGCTCGACGCCCGCCGCACCAGCCCGTTCGCCATGTACCAGTTCTTCCTCAACACGGCCGACACCATGGTGGGCCCCTACCTGCGCTACTTCACCTTCTTGTCCCACGCCGAGATCGAGGCGCTCGATGCCGAGACGGCCGCGCACCCGCAGCGCCGGGCGGCCCAGCGCGCGCTGGCCCGGGCGGTGGTCTCGCTCGTGCATGGCGAGGGGGAGGTGGCCAAGTACGAGGAGGCCTCCGCGGCGCTGTTCGGCCAGGAGATCGCCGGGCTCAGCGAGGAGATGTTGTTGGCCGTGACCGAAGACGCGCCGACGACCGATGTCCCGCGAGAAGCGATCACCGAGGGGCTCCCGCTGATCGATGCGCTCGTGCGCAGCGGACTGGCCGCTTCGCGCAATGACGCCAAACGGGCCATAGAGCAGAAGGGGGCCTACGTCAACAACGTGCAACAGGCCGATGGTGGACGCGCGCTGAGTCCGCAGGACCTGCTGCACGACCGTTACGTCGTGCTGCGCCGGGGACGGCACGATGTCCACGTCCTCCGCGTGGTTTCCGGGTGAAAAGGCGCGTCCTCAATGTCGTACTCATCATCCTCCTCGGCGTCGGCGCGGCCTCGTGTGCGGGCCTGGATCAGCGCGGGTCGCCGTCGCATCGCCTTTCCGAGTGGGTGAACGGCACGAGCTTCGGCGAGGACATCGGCACCCTGGTGGCCGACAACGCGCGCCTGCCTAAGGTGATACCCAACGGGACGAATGCCCTGCACGGAGCCTGCGGGACCATGGTGACCGACGCGGAGACGGCCAACGACGAGCTCCCCACGCCCGACAGCTTTGTGACGGACTGGCTGTCCACCGCCTACGGGTTGGAGGGCACGGCCGGCACCGACTGCTACAACGCCGGGAGCACGAACAAGAAACTCCTGGAGACGGCCGAACGCGACACGGTCAAGGCGAACGCCCTCTACCAGCGGGTCCTGATCCGGATCGACTCCATCGACGGGAAAGTGCCCTCGACCACTACGACGACCGACAACGGGCCCATCAGCATCTTCGGATGACCGTGACCCCACCCGACGGCGGCACCCCTCCGCACGACGAGACCCCATCGCACGACGAGTTCGACCGTCAGCGCCGCCGCGTCCTGTGGGCATTGCCCACGGGGCTCTACCTCATCGGCAGCAGATTCGAGGACTCGCTCAATTTCATGACGGCCAACCTGGTGGTCCAGGTGTGCATAGAGCCCAAGCTGGTGGCGGTGGCGGTGGAGGCCCACTCGGTGACCGCCGGGCTCGTGGCGCAGTCGGGGGCGTTCAGCGTGTCCCTGCTGTCCCGTAAGGACAAGGACGTGGTGCGCCGCTTCGTCAAGCCGGTGCGCGAGGTGGAGCGCGCTCCCGACGGCTCGGTCAGCGCCATGGCAGGGCACGCCGTGCGCGAAGTAGGGGAGGGCCGCCTCCCTGTGCTCGCCGCAGCCACGGGCCACATCTTGTGCCGGGTGGATCGCCGCGAGGAGCTCGGCAGTCACACCCTCTTCATCGGAGAGGTCGCCGAGGTCGGGGGGGAGCCGGCCGACGTGCTCCGTATGGAGGACACGCGCATGCACTACGGCGGCTGACCAGGTCCCTATGGGTCCGGAGTGTCCTTGGTGTCCGCTGCGTCCTTGGGGCGCAGATCGATGCGCAGGGTGAGGATGCCGTCGACCAGTTCGGCCTCGGCATCGCCGATCATGGCGTAGTCGGTGAAGTCACGCTGCGCCTGCTCGCGAAAGCGTTGCCGTTCGGGTCCCTCGATCGGCGGGATGCCCCGCGTGCGCACCGCCTCGGCACGTTGCCGGAACCGCGCCACCATCTCGTCGGGGTCGAACACGACCGCCAGCGTAGAGGTTGATCGTGCAGAATGGATCTGGCCGCACTGCGCCACGGGGGAGGATCCGCGGGGAAGCCCTCGCCATCAGGGAGGACACGGCAGGGCGCGGAACAGGATCCGCCCCAGCAGCCACTACACTGGCACGGCGGTCTGGATGGAGGTCCTGGGCGCACCAAGGGGCGGGACGTCGTTGCCGGCCCCAGTTTGACAAGGAGTTCTCGTGAAAAAGGGACGCCATCGCCGGTTTGAAGAGGCGCGCAGCTTGAAAAGATCAGCGACGGAGTCCACCGCCCGCTGCGTTGAATGCGGCGCAGAGCCCGAGGACGTCCACGCATCGTGGTGCCTGGCCGAAGAGGACACCTACGACCGCATCCTTGGGTCCACGCCGTCGCCCTCCTACGCCGAGGAAGACCCGCTCAACGATTGAACGCCCTCGGATTGCACGCCCTCGGACGGGGGCTGGTCATCGGGCTTGCGGTACCGCACGGCTGGGTGGGGTAGCGCCACGCGCTGGTCCCGCAGCCGGTCCCGTTGCCCGAGGTAGGCGAGGAGCCGCGCGAACACGGGGGCACCGATCATCTTCGTGAGCTCTGCTTCCATCTCTTGGTAGACGGGTTTCGTGCCCACGAAGGCTTCAGGATCCTCTGTGCACCACCAGTGGAACTCCTCCCCGCCCTTCCCCCAGTGGCGGCGGTCCCACTGACGGATGGTCGAGACGACATGGCCATCGTCCTCGACCTGGTCCTCGCGGCGCAGCGGGAGCTGCCAGCAGACCTCGGGTTTCAACTCGAGCGGATTGACCCCGCGCTGGAGCGCGGCGACATGGAGCGCACAGCCCGCACCGGCAGCGAAGCCCGGCCGATTGAGGAAGATGCAGGCGTCGTCGACCAGGCGGGTGACCAGCTCGCCATGCTTGTTCGTGTGGATCACCGGCTTCTTGGTCCCGTGGTTCTGCCATTCCTCTGCGGTGAGGGTGGCGGCGACCTTCTCGACGCGGCGGGCGTCCTTCTTGTCGATCAGGTGGGCGCCGTAGCTGCAGCATCCCTGCACCAGCTCGGGCGCCGGGCCCGTGAGCACCCCCTGACAACCCTCGCCGAATATGCACTTCCAGTTGCTGGTCAGGAACGTGATATCGAAGACCCAGGTGCGTTCCTCGTCCTCGTCCTCGAAGCTGACCCACTCGCGGGAGTCAACGGGAGAGCGCTCCACGACAAGGACGATACAGCTTCTGTCCATGGTGCGACCGCGAGCGTTTGGTCCGGTGTCGCGTCCTGAGGTCGTAGACTGACTTTCATGGCCACCACCGCCCAAGAACTGACCGCCCAAGAACCCACCGCGGAGGACGCGGGCACCGCCGGCGCGACCCCCATCGTGACGCTGACGCCCGAAGCGCACCGTGTCGTTCGTGAAGCGATGGAACAGGAGCCCGAGCCGGCGAGCCTGGCCCTGTGGCTCGAGGTGCGCGGGGTGCAGGCCGGAGCGTTCATCTACGACCTCTTCTTCCAGGCCGCGTCCGATGCCGCCGATGAAGATGCGGTGCGCAACGACGGTGACGTACGGGTCGTGGTGCCGGCGAGCAGTGTCGACCGCCTACGGGGGGCACGCCTCGAGTGGTCCGACGAAGGCGACGGTGGCCTCGTCCTCGTGAACCCTAACCTGCCCACGCCCGAGGAGAGCTCACCCGGAGTGCCGCCCGAGCTGCTGGCAGCAGGCATCACCGGCCCTCTGGCGCTGCGCATCGTGAGCGTGCTCGAGCAGGCGGTCAATCCCTCCATAGCCAGCCACGGAGGTCGCGCCGACCTGCTGGCCATCGACGAGACCGAGGGCATTGCCTACCTCCGCCTCTCGGGCGGTTGCCAGGGGTGCGCCATGTCGCAGATGACGCTGAAGCAGGGCATCGAGACGACGCTGCTCGAAGAAGTGCCTGAACTGACGCGGGTCATCGACGTGACCGACCACGGCAGCGGGGAGAACCCCTTCTACTCCTGAGCGGTCGCACCGGGAGCAGTCGCATCCGGAGCGCCCTATTGTCTGGCGGCCGGGTCTCTGCAGCCGCAGGCCGCCGGTCGGGTTAGCCGCGTTGTCGCGGCAAAAAGGGGGCATCGATGGCCAAGAAGAGCGACTCGGGGAGCAGGTCGGGCGACAAGAAGCGTGCGGCAGGACAGCCCAAGCTGGCGGCGGTGCCTACGGAGCACTGGGGTGAGGAACCCGAGGAACATGATTACCCGGCGGCGGCGTCCTACCTCAGCCTGCTGTGCGAGCCGACCGAAGTGCGCCGGATCATCTCGGCCCTCAAGGCCGCACCGATTGAGCGGCACCAGGCCAAGGACCTGTTGCGCTCCTCCCGTTTGCCGCTCCTGCCCGGTGACAACGCCCACGTCGCCTCCGACCTGCACAAGGTCGACGCCGGCGAGAAGCTCTCGCCGGTCCTGCTCGTTCGGGGCGACTTCCGCCGGGGCCTGGCGCTCACCATCGCAGACGGCTATCACCGGGTGTGCGCGAGCTATCACCTGAACGAGAACGCCGACATCCCATGCCACCTGGTCGATCACTCGAGCGCGGCGGCCGGCACGGCGGAGCGGCCCCACAGCCCCTGAGGGCCTGTGCAGGCGCAGTAGCGTGAGTGCGTGTTGCGCTACCTCACTGCCGGCGAGTCGCACGGCCGCGCCCTGGTCGTCACCGTCGAAGGGCTCCCTTCCGGCCTCCCCGTAGAGGGCGGCGACATCGCGAACGAACTGGCGCGCCGCCGGCTCGGCTACGGGCGCGGGCCCCGCATGCGGTTCGAGGCGGACGAGATCACGCTGCTCGGAGGTATCCGACACGGGCGCACGCTCGGCTCCCCGGTGGCCATCATGATCGCCAACTCCGAGTGGCCGAAGTGGACCGAGGAGATGTCACCGGCGCCGGGACGGCCGAACACCGTGTTGACCCAGCCCCGTCCCGGTCATGCCGATCTGCCCGGCATGTTGAAGTACGGGTTCGACGACGCCCGCGATGTCCTCGAGCGCGCCTCAGCCCGCGAGACGGCGGCGCGCG
>PKYA01000122.1:6296-67656 GCA_003133545.1 Acidimicrobiaceae bacterium
ATGAGCATCCAGGCGGTCAAGGCCGTCGAGATCGGTGAAGGGTGGGACAACGCATCGCGTCGCGGCTCGGAGGCGCACGACGCCATCACCTACGACCCCGCGCTCGGGTACGTGCGCCCGACGGATCGGGCCGGCGGGATTGAGGGGGGGATCTCGAACGGTGCCCTGTTGGTGGCCCGGGTGGCCATGAAGCNNGGGGGTGGTGGCCGAGACGATGACCGCTCTCGTCTTGGCCTCGGAGGCCCTGCGCAAGTTCGGCGGCGACTCCCTGGCTGAGGTCGTGCGCAACAAGGACGGGTTCGTGGCGGCTCTGGGGAGCACCCCCTCGGCCGCGGCGGGTGCCGGACTCGCCGGGGCGTGACCGCCGGAACCGGACCCGACGGGACCGCCGCCGGAACCGCACCGGAGCGGGAGCCCTTGCCGGAGAGCGCTCGGAAGCCTGAACGGATCCTGCTGGTCGGCATGATGGGTGCGGGCAAGTCCACGGTCGGCCAGCTGGTGGCCGACAAGCTCGGCTGGGGCTACCTCGATTCCGATGCCGAGGTGATGGCCGCGACAGGGCTGACGGTGCCCGAGCTGTTCTCCCTCCACGGGGAGGCCGCCTTCCGGGCGGCCGAGACCGACGCCCTGGGGCTCGCCTGCGCGAGTGCGGGGCCGGTCGTCGTGTCGGTGGCGGGAGGTGCCATCTTGAGCCCGGAGAACCGGGACCTGCTGCGCCGGAGCGGCCGGGTGATATGGCTGCGCGCCCGCCCCGAGACGCTGACGGCCCGGGTCGGTGACGGCGCCGGGCGTCCCCTCCTGGGCAGCGACCCGGGCACGGCGTTGCGCACGCTCGAGGCGGTCCGGCGTCCGCTGTATGCCGAGGTGGCGGACGACAGCATCGACGTGGACGATCTCAGCCCCGACGAGGTGGCGACACGGATCATCGACCGGGTCGGCGCCTGATGCACGAGATCCGCGTCGCGCTCGGCGCGCGCTCGTACCCTGTCCTGATCGGCCCCGGGGCCCGCCACGAGCTGTCGGGCGTTCTGCCGGTGGGCGCGCGGCGTGCGGTCATCGTCACCCAGGAGGCGGTGCAGGAGGCGGGATGGCTCCAGGGACTCGACCCGGGCGTGCCGTTCGAGGTGTGCACCATGGCCGGAGGCGAGGCGACCAAGACCATGGGCACGGTGGAAGAGCTGTGCCGCCGCTTCGCGCAGAGCGGCCTTTCCCGCGCCGATGTGGTCGTCGCCGTCGGTGGCGGCATCGTCACCGACGTTGCCGGCTTCGCGGCCGCCTCGTACCATCGGGGCACCGCCTACGTGAACATCGCGACCACCTTGTTGGGACAGGTCGATGCCGCCGTCGGCGGCAAGACCGGGGTCAACCTTCCCGAGGGCAAGAACCTGGTCGGCGCGTTCTGGCAGCCCGCCGCCGTCCTGTGTGACACCGAGACCCTTGCCACGCTTCCCCCGCGCGAGTGGGCCTGCGGAAAGGGGGAGATGGCGAAGTACGCCTTTTTGGGCCAGCCGCCCCGGCCCGACGACGAGCTCGAGGAGCAGGTGGCGCGCTGCGTGGCCATCAAGGCCGAGGTGGTCGCCGCCGACGAGCGCGAGGGCGATCGCCGGATGGCTCTCAATTACGGGCACACCCTGGCCCATGCGCTCGAGAGCGCCGGCATGGCGGACCATCCCGAGTGGGACCTGCGCCACGGTGAGGCGGTCGCCATCGGCTTGATCTTCGCCGCCCTCTTGGCCCGGCGGCTCGGCCGGATCGACGAGGCGCGGGTGCGCCAGCACCGGACGGTCGTGGCCGCCTTCGACCTGCCGAGCGCTCTCCCCCCCGGCGCCTCGGCGGCCGAGCTGGTCACCTTCATGGGCCGGGACAAGAAGGCGCAACAGGATCTGACCTTCGTCCTCGACGGTCCCGAAGGGGTGCAGCCGGTCCGTGGCGTGGCACCCTCCGACGTCCTCGCTACCCTGGTCGAGATGGGAGCGCTGTCGTGAGGGTCACGCATGGGGTCCGGCCGTGAGGGTCCGGCTGTGAGTCTCGTCGTCCTTTTGTCGGGGCCCAACCTCAATTTGCTCGGCGAACGCGAGCCGGCCGTCTACGGCACGGCGACGCTGGCGGAGCACGTAGCCCGCGCCGAAGCCACCGCGGTGCGCCACGGGTTCACCCTCGAGCACCTGGCGTCCAACCACGAAGGAGAGCTCGTCGAGGCGGTCCACTCGGCCCGGGGACGGGCCGCCGCGCTGGTCATCAACGCCGGGGCGCTGAGCCACACGTCGTGGTCCCTGCACGATGCGGTGGCGGCCTTCGAAGGGCCCGTTGTCGAGCTGCATCTCTCGAACCCGGCCGCCCGCGAGCCCTTTCGCCATACGTCGGTGCTGGCGCCGGTGGCCGACGGCCTCATCGCCGGGTTCGGCGGTCTCGGTTACGAGCTTGCTGTCGACGCCGTCGCACAGCTTTTGAAGGGAGCCCCATGAAGGCACTGCCCCCCATGTCCGTCGCCGGCCGGCTCGATGCCCTGCGGGCACGCTTCGACGGTATCGACGCGCTGATCGTCACCACCTTGCCGAACGTGCGCTACCTCACGGGGTTCGCCGGCTCGGCTGGCGTCCTGGTCGTGTCGCCGACCGGCGCGCTGCTCACGACGGACGGGCGCTACCGCACGCAATCGGCCGAGCAGGTGCGCGCCGCTGGAGCCGAGGTGGAGATCACGATCGGCAACGTCACCGACCAACGCCGCGCCGCCACCGACTTCGTCTCCAGCTTGTCGCGTGTCGGCCTGGAGGCCGACAACGTGACGTGGGCCGGCCAGCGGGTGTGGGCCTCGCTGCTGGAAGCCAAGGAACTGGTCCCCACGAGCAATGCCGTCGAGGGATTGCGCGAAGTCAAGGACGAGGCGGAGATCGCGCGGATGGAGCGTGCCGCCGCCATTGCCGATGCCGCGCTCTATGCGGTCCTCCCGATGCTGTCCGAGGACGTGACCGAAGAGCAGTTCGCCCTCGAACTGGACACCGCGATGCGCAAGGGCGGGGCCGAGAGCACGGCCTTCGACACCATCGTGGCCTCGGGGGAGAATTCGGCCAAGCCGCATCACCGGCCCGGGGCGCGGCGCGTGCGCAAGGGCGACCCGGTGGTGGTCGACTTCGGCGCAACCTACGAGGGGTACCGCTCCGACATGACGCGCACCTTCTGCGTGGCGGCCGAGCCCGAGGGCGACATGGCCCGGGTGTTCGCCGTGGTCGGTGCCTCGCAGGCCGCCGGTGCGGCGGCGGTGCGGCCCGGCATCGCGGCCAAAGAGGTGGACGACGTCTGCCGTGCCATCATCGCCGAGGCCGGGTGGTCCGACCGCTTCGAGCACGGTACCGGCCACGGAGTGGGCCTCGACATCCACGAGGCTCCGACGGTGAGCCAACTCGGCACTGCTATCCTCGCCCCCGGCTTCGTCGTCACCGTCGAGCCTGGTGTCTACCTTCCCGGCCAAGGCGGTGTGCGCGTGGAGGACACCTTGGTGGTGACCGAAGACGGAAGCCGGCCCCTGACCCGTTTCACGAAGGACATCCATGGCAGTCTCGACTAACGACCTGAAGAACGGCATGAGCCTCAACCTCCCCGAGGGGCTGTTCAGTGTCGTCGAGTTCCAGCACGTCAAGCCCGGNNACCTACCGGGCCGACGAGAAGCTGGACCAGGCCATCATCGACAAGCGGGACATGCAATTCCTCTACCGCGACGGCTCGGACTACGTCTTTATGGACACCACTACCTACGAACAGATGCAGGCATCGCCCGACACCCTCGGGACCGCTCCCGAGTACCTCAAGGAAGGCGACGAGGCCAACCTGCAGATGTACAACGGCGAGATCGTCGGCGTCGACCTTCCGGCGTCGGTCGAGTTGACGGTGACCGACACGGAGCCGGGGTTCCAAGGCGACCGCGTGTCCGGAGCCCGAAAGCCCGCCACGCTGCAAACGGGGTTGGTGGTCCAGGTACCGCTCTTCGTCAACCCCGGCGATGCCATCAAGGTCGACACCCGCACGGGCGAGTACCTGACGCGGGCGTGAGCCCGGCCACGGTGCCGAGGGCCGGTCCGGCGGGAGCCGACGCGGGGGGTGCGCCCCGCCATCAGCAGCGGGAGCGGGCGCTGTCGCTGCTCTACGAGGCCGAGCTCAAAGGTGAGAGCCCGCTGGCCGTGCTCGACGGCCTCCCCGTGCGCCCAGACGGCTACGTGTGCACGTTGCTCGAAGGGGCAGTCGCCACCCGCGCCGAGGCCGACACCCGGATCAGCGCGGCCTCGGTGGGCTGGCCCCTCGAGCGCATGGCGGTCATCGACCGCCTGGTGCTGCGCCTGGCTGTCGCCGAGCTGCTCGACACCGACGGCCCGCCGCTGGCCGTGGTCATCGACGAGGCGGTCCAGCTGGCCAAGACCTACTCCACGGACGACTCGGGTTCCTTCGTCAACGGGATCCTGTCCACCATCGCGGCAGAGGTCCGACCCGGCTGAGCTTTCCCCGGCGCGAGGTTGCTGCAGTGGTGCTAGCATCATTGGCACCATGGAAGGCTTCCAACTCGACCGGCGAGATCAGACTCCACTGCATGAGCAGGTGGCGGCGGAGATCCGGCGGGCGATAGCCGAAGGGGAAGCCGGTCCCGGAGAGCGTCTGCCCCCGGCCCGGGATCTCGCCAAGGTCCTCGGGGTGAATGCGAACACGGTCCTTCGTTCCCTGCGACAACTTCGAGACGAGGGACTCGTCGAGTTCCGGCGGGGCCATGGGATCACGGTCACCGGGCAAGCTCCGGCGCGGAGCGCCGTTGTGACACGGGCGCAGGAGCTCGTGCGATTCGCACGGCGGCAGGGCTATCAACCCGATGAGCTGATCCAGATAATTCAGGGTTTGCGATGACACTGACCGTCTCGCCACGACAATCCCGTGACCATGACGGTGCTGAAGCACTCATAAGAGAGGCACGTCGTCTGCATCGGCGCCGTCGGCGACAGTGGACCGCTCTCCTCATTGCGGTTCTCTTCGCCGCAACGGGCCTCTTCACCGGCATGCAGGGAGGAGATCCTGCCAAACCCCGGCTACCGTCCCGCACCCCCGACCCGCCGGTCCAACGGAGGGTGAACGGTCCGTCCCTCGGTCCCGCCACCTCCTATCAATTGACGGGTCCCGCCGGCGTGGCGGTGAACCGGGAGGGAGACGTCTACTTCAGTGACGGCAACCGGGTGCTCGAGGTCGATCATGCCACTGGCCAACTCGAGGTGGTGGCCGGCACGGGAGCATTCGGCTACTCGGGCGACCGTGGCCCAGGACCGCGGGCCACGCTCTCCGGACCCGCCGGCGTGGCGGTCGCCCCGGACGGCGACGTCTACTTCGAGGACGGCAACCGGATACGCAAGGTCTCGGCAACCTCGGGGATCATCTCGACGGTGGCCGGCAATGGTCGCACCGGTTTCCGGGCCAGCGAAAGTCCCAGCGGCAATGGGGGACCGGCGGTCCGGGCCTCGCTGATCCTGGCCACCAGCGCCGCCGGCATGGCGGGCCTCAACGATGGGCTCGCCTTCGGTCCCCACGGCTACCTCTACATCGCCGACGGCGGCAACGACGAAGTCCAGAAGGTGTCGCTGCGCAGCGGCATCATCACCAGGGTGACGGGAGGTCGGGCCCCGTGCGCTCCCGATGACGGGATCTGCACCTCGGCGGTCCCGTCGTGTCCCCCGGTGGGTCTGGCGGTCGACGGCTCCTCGGACGTCTTCGTGGCGACCGCCTGCGGTGCTATCCGCGAGGTGTCACCCGCGGGGGTGATCTCGACGATCTTCTCGACGCATCAGGCTCCAGCCCTCGCTGGGAAAGGGGGCGCGCACGATCCGGTCGGGTTGGCCGTGCTCGACGACAAGAAATTGTTGGTGACGGAGGCCTACGGTCGCAGACTCCTGGAGATTGACGTGCGCGACGGGAGGGTTGCGTTGGTGGCCGGAACGGGAGCGCAGACACTCCCTGAGCCACGCCAGACGGCCGGCGACGGGGGACCGGCATCCCGAGCGACCTTCGGGCTGGCGCTCGGGGTGGCCGTTGATCGGCAAGGCGATATCTACGTTGCCGACTTCTTCAACAACGCCATCCGGAAGATCGACGTACGCACCCGTGTGATCTCTACGGTGGCCGGACAGATCCCGACGTCACCTGCGCAGGGGCACTGCTGCTAGGCCTGGTGCGTCGAGGAACTCGATGCGAGGGACCTCGGAGCGGGCACCGGTAACCCGTGCGACCCACCCGAGCGGCGCGATAAGGTGACGGCCTGACCGTGAAGTGAGTCCCGTGAGGCTCACACGGACAGGAGGAGCAGTGGCCGAACGCGAACGCAGTCATACGCGACCCCTCGGGGGAGTGTTCGTGGCCCACTCCCAGGTGCTCTCGCCTTCGGACGTCCAGCGCGCCCTCACCCGCATGTCACACGAGGTGGTGGAGCGCAACGGCGGCATCGAGGACATCGTCCTGGTGGGACTGCAGACCGGCGGCGTGCCCCTGGCCGCCCGGATGGCGGAGGTGCTGGGCCAGATCGAGGCGGCCGACGTGCCGTTGGGCACGCTCGACGTGGCCTTCTACCGCGACGACATCGGCCTGCGCCCGGTGCTGCCTGAGGCAGTGACCAACATCCCGGGTGACCTGACGGGCAAGGTGGTCGTGCTCGTCGACGACGTCCTTTTCACCGGCCGCACCATCAGGGCCGCCCTCAACGCGCTGAACGACTTCGGTCGGGCCCGTGCCGTGCAGCTGGCGGTCATGGTCGACCGGGGGCACCGGGAGCTCCCGATCCGGCCGGACTACGTGGGCAAGAACCTGCCGACCCGCCGCGAGGAGATGGTCGACGTGGGCGCCGAAGGCGTCTGGATCGGGACCTTGGAGCACAAATGAAACGGCCCCAGCATCTCCTCTCGGTGTCCGACCTGGGAGTGGAAGGGATCGCAGAGGTCCTCCGGGTGGCCGAGGCGTTCGCCGAGGTCGAACGCCGCTCCATGCCGAAGGTGCCCACTTTGCGCGGCAAGGTGGTGGCCACGCTCTTCTTCGAGGAGTCCACCCGCACCCGGCTGTCCTTCGAGACGGCAGCCAAGCGCCTCTCGGCCGACGTGCTGTCGCTGGCCGTGGGCAACTCGTCGGTCAAGAAGGGGGAATCCCTGCGCGACACCGTCGAGACCGTGGAGGCCCTGGGCATCGACGCGCTGATCATCCGGCACGCCTCTTCCGGCGCACCGCACCTCGTGGCCCGCTGGACGACGAGAGCCCGCGTGATCAACGCCGGGGACGGCTGGCACGAGCATCCCACCCAGGCCCTCCTCGACTGCTTCACCGTGCGCCAGGTGCTGGCCGAGCGCAAGGGCGCCGCTCCCGAGGACTTGGGCATCGAGTGCTTCGAGGGACTCCGGGTGCTCATCGTGGGGGACATCCGCCACAGCCGGGTGGCCCGCTCCGAGGTCCTGGCTTACAGCGCCCTCGGGGCCCAGGTCACCCTGGCCGCCCCCGGCAGTCTGCTCCCGCCCTCCCTCGAGGGGTGGCCGGTGAAGGTGGCACCGGACTTCGACGCCGCGCTCGGCGACGCCGATGTGGTCTCCCTGTTGCGGCTCCAGGCCGAACGCGGGAGCGGCTCCTTCGTCCCCAGCCTGCGCGAGTACACCGCCGGCTGGGGCCTCACGGCGCGTCGGGTGGACCTGCTGCGCGACGACGCCATCGTCACGCACCCGGGCCCGATGGTGCGCGGGGTCGAGATCGCCTCGGACGTGGCCGACCTGCCGCGCACCGTGGTCACCCAGCAGGTCACCAACGGGGTGGCGGTGCGCATGGCCATCCTGTTCCTCCTCCTCGGCGGGGAGTGGTCCGGGGACGGGCCGCAGGAATGAGCGGCGCCGTCTGTGGCGAGAGCCATGGCTGAGGTGACCCTGTACCTGCGCGGCGGCACCGTCGTGACACCCGAAGGCACCCGGCGCCTCGACGTGGCGGTCGGGGACGGCACCGTGGTGGCGTTGGCGGAGTCCATCGATCCCCCCACGGGTGCCCTTGTGCTCGATGCGCGCGGCTGCCTCATCGGCCCCGGCCTCGTGGACCTGCACACGCACCTGCGCCAGCCCGGGCGCGAGGAGGCCGAGACCGTCGAGAGCGGGGCACGGGCCGCTGCGCTCGGGGGGTACACCGCCGTGCTCGCCATGCCGAACACCGAGCCGGCTATCGACTCGGCCGGCGTCGCCCGGGACGTGCTCGCCCTGGGTCGCACCGCGCCGGCCGAGGTGGCCGTGGCGGGGGCCATCACCGTGGGCCGCGCCGGCCGGGCGCTCGCCCCGCTGGGCGAGCTGGCCGAACTCGGCGTGCGCATCTTCACCGACGACGGGGCCGGTGTGCAGGACGGCGCGCTGATGCGGCGGGCGCTCGATTACGCCAAGGGCATCGGCGTCACCCTGGCACAGCACTGCGAGGACGAGAACCTGGCCGCCGGCGGGGCCATGCACGAGGGAGGCTGGTCGAGCCGGCTGGGCCTGCCCGGCATCCCGGCCGCGGCAGAGGAGTCGATGGTGGCGCGCGACATCCAGCTCGTGCGCCTCACCGGTGCGCCGGTGCACTTCTTGCACCTTTCGACAGCCGGCTCGGTGGAGCTGGTGCGACTGGCGAAGGCGGAAGGCCTGCCGGTCACCGCCGAAGCGGCGCCGCACCACATGCTGTTGACCCACGCCGAGGTGGAGGGGTACGACCCGGTCTTCAAGGTGAACCCGCCGCTGCGCGCCGAGACCGATGTGGCGGCGGTGATCGCCGGACTGTGCGACGGGACCATCGACGCCGTGGCCACCGATCACGCGCCCCACGCCCCCGAGGCCAAGGACGTCCCGTTCGACCAGGCCCCACCGGGGATGCTCGGGCTGCAGACGGCGCTGCCCCTGGCGTGGCAGGTGCTCTCGCCGACGCTGCGGCCGGAGCGGATCTTCGCGCTCATGAGCGCGCAGCCCGCCGCCATCGCCGGTCTCACCCTCAGCGACGCGCGCCGCGCCGGGCACAGCGCGCACGGAGGGCCGGTCGAGGTCGGTGCCGCCGCCAACCTCTGCGTCTTCGATCCGTTGGCCTCGACCGTGGTGGAGGTGGCACGCCTGGCCAGCCGGAGCCGCAACACGCCCTTCGCCGGGAGGACCTTCACCGGTGCCGTGCGCCACACGATCCTGCGGGGCGAACCGGTGGTTATCGACGCCGTGGCGCAGCGATGAGCCCGCCGGAGCGTGCACCGGCCCTGTTGGTGACCGCCGATGGCGTGGTCTTCGCCGGCGAGGCGGCTGGAGCGTCGCGACCGATCGCCACGGGCGAGCTCGTCTTCAACACCGCCATGAGCGGCTACCAGGAGGTCATCACCGACCCTTCCTACGCCGGGCAGGTCGTGGCGTTCACCAACACCCACATCGGTAACTACGGCACCAACGGCGACGACGACGAGGCGCCGCGGCCCCGCTGCGAGGGCGTCGTCGTGCGAGATCTCACCGCCGTCCCCTCGAACTGGAGGTCGACCGAGGGACTCGAGGCCTTTCTCGTGCGCCATGGCTTGGCGGCCATCACCGGGGTCGACACGCGGCGGCTGACGCGCCACCTGCGCCGGGTCGGCGCCATTCCCTGTGCCTTCGGGACGGCGCCCGAGGCCGAGCTGCGCGCGGCGGCGGCGGCGGCGCCGACGACGGATGGCCTCGATCTGGTCTCCGGTGTCACCGCCACCACCACGTCGACGTACGGGGACGGCCCGCTGCGGATCGTGGCGTTCGATTTCGGGGTCAAGGCCACCATGGTGCGCCGGCTGGCCGCGCTGGGCCGGGTCACGGTGGTGCCGGCCGGCACCACGGCCGCCGAGGTGCGCGCCCTCGAGCCCGACGGGGTCTTCCTCTCCAACGGCCCCGGTGACCCGGCCGCGCTCAGCGGGCCGCGCGACACCATCGCCGAACTGCTGGGCCGGGTCCCCATCTTCGGGATCTGCCTGGGCCATCAACTGCTGGCCGCCGCGCTGGGCGGCACCACCTACAAGCTGCCCTTCGGGCACCACGGCGCCAACCATCCGGTGCAGCGGCTGGACACCGGGGTGGTCGAGATCACCAGCCAGAACCACAACTACGCCGTGGCCGCCGGTTCGGTGCCCGATACCGAGGTGACCCACGTCAACCTCAACGACGGTGTGATCGAGGGCATCCGCTCGCGCCGGGTGCCGGCGTTCTCGGTGCAGTACCACCCGGAGGCGGCGCCGGGCCCTCACGATGCCCGCTACCTCTTCGCTGCATTCAATGCGCTGATGCAGCGCACCGCCACGAGCGCCGGACAGCGCTGAGCGAGAGGGACACAGGGACGTCACGGTGCCGCGCCGCGAGGATTTGCAGACGATTTTGGTCATCGGCTCCGGGCCGATCGTCATCGGGCAGGCCTGTGAGTTCGACTATTCGGGGACCCAGGCGTGCCGCGTCCTGATGGAAGAGGGCTATCGCGTCGTGCTGGCCAATTCCAATCCGGCGACGATCATGACCGACCCGGCGACGGCCCACCGGACCTACATAGAGCCGCTCGATCCCGAGGTGCTGACGGCGATCATCGAGAAGGAGCGACCCGACGCGCTGCTGCCCACCCTGGGTGGCCAGACGGCGCTCAACCTGACCATGCGTCTGGTCGAGGCGGGCGTCCTCGAGCGCTACGGCGTCGAAGTCATCGGCGCCCGCCCCGAGGCCATCGCCACCGCGGAGGACCGCGACCGCTTCAAGGCGGCCATGCAGGAGATCGGCCTCGAGGTGCCCCGGTCGGGGTTCGCCCACACGCTGGCCGAGGCCGAGGAGATCGCCGAGGAGATCGGTTTTCCCATCATGGTGCGGCCCAGCTTCATTTTGGGGGGATCGGGCACCGGGATCGCCCACGACGCCGACCGCTTCACCCAGCTGGCCGTCGAGGGCCTGGCGGCCAGTCCGGTCGGGCAGATCCTCGTCGAGCGCTCCATCGCCGGCTGGAAGGAGTACGAGCTCGAGGTCATGCGCGATGCGGCGGACAACTGCGTGGTGGTCTGCTCCATCGAGAACTTCGATCCCATGGGCGTGCACACCGGCGACTCCATCACGGTGGCGCCGGCCCAGACGCTCACCGACGTGGAGTACCAGGCGATGCGCGACGACGCCTTCGCCTGCCTGCGCCGGGTGGGCGTCGAGACCGGCGGCTCGAACGTCCAGTTCGCAGTGGACCCCGTGACCGGTCGCCGGGTCATCATTGAGATGAATCCCCGCGTCTCGCGGTCCTCGGCGCTGGCGTCCAAGGCCACCGGCTTCCCCATCGCCAAGATCGCGGCCCGGCTGGCCGTCGGCTACCACCTCGATGAGATACGCAATGACATCACCCGGGCCACGCCGGCCTCGTTCGAGCCGACCATCGACTACGTGGTCACCAAGGTGCCGCGCTGGGCCTTCGAGAAGCTCCCCGGCACCGACGGCCGGCTCGGCACCCGCATGCAATCGGTGGGTGAGGTCATGGCCATCGGACGGACGTTCTGCGAGTCGCTGCAGAAGGCGTTGCGCTCGCTCGAACAGGGTCGGGCGGGACTCAACGCCGATCCGGGCGAGGCGGTGCTCGACGAGCTGAGTGACGCCGAGCTCCTCGCGCGCGTCGCGGTGGCGACGCCTGAACGCGTCTTCGAGCTCGAAGCGGTGCTGCGCCGCGGTGTGCCCGCCTCCGTCGTGGCGGCGCGCACCGGCATCGACCCGTGGTTCGTGCAACAGGTGGGACGCATCAGCGCGGAGCGCCAGGCGATCGCCGCGGCGCCGCGGCTCGACCGGGCCGCCTATCTGCGGGCCAAGCGCATGGGATTCTCCGACGTGCAGCTGGCGTTCCTCCGCCACATGAGCGCGGACGAAGTCCGTCGGGACCGGCTTGCCCTGGGCGTGCGTGCCACCTTCAAAACGGTCGACACCTGCGCCGCCGAGTTCGAGGCGTTCACGCCCTATCACTATTCGACGTACGAGGAGGAGGACGAGGTCCTCCCCTCGGAGCGCCCGCGGGTGATCATCCTCGGTTCAGGTCCCAACCGCATCGGGCAGGGGATCGAGTTCGACTACTGCTGTGTGCACGCATCGATGGCGCTGCGCGACGCGGGCTACGAGACGGTCATGATCAACTGCAACCCCGAGACCGTGTCAACGGACTACGACACCTCGGACCGGCTGTACTTCGAGCCCCTGACGGCCGAGGACGTGGCCAACGTGCTCGAGGTAGAGCAGCAGGCCGGGGGTTCGGTGGTGGGCGTCATCGTGTCGCTGGGTGGCCAGACGCCTCTCAAGCTGGCGGGCTCACTGCCGCCGGAGCTCGTGCTGGGCACGAGCCCCGCCTCCATCGACCTGGCCGAGGACCGCAAACGGTGGAACGCGCTCTGCGCCTCGTTGCAGATCCCCCAGCCCCCCGGGGGCACGGCGACCAGCACGTCGGAGGCACTGGCCATCGCCGGCGGGGTCGGCTACCCGGTGTTGTTGCGCCCGAGTTACGTGCTGGGCGGTCGGGCCATGGAGATCGTGTACGACGACGAAGCGGTCCGGCGCGTGATGCACACGCTCTCGTCGGGCGCCCTGGCCCGCGAGGGCGGGGTGACGGCCGAGCGCCCGGTGCTGGTCGACCGCTTCTTGGAGGACGCGGTGGAAGTGGACGTCGATGCCGTGCGTGACGCCGCCGGCGAGATCCTCATCGCAGGGATCATGGAGCACGTCGAAGAGGCGGGCGTGCACTCGGGGGACTCCGCCTGCGCGCTGCCGCCGCAATCGCTGGGTGCCGATGTCCTGGCTGCGCTCGACCGGTACACGCGCGCCCTGGCCGAAGCCTTGTCGGTCTGCGGGCTGATCAATGTGCAGTTCGCGGTCAAGGACGGCCAGGTCTACGTGCTCGAGGCGAACCCCCGGGCCAGCCGCACCGTGCCGTTCGTGGCCAAGGCCACCGGGGTACCCCTGGCCATGGTGGCGTCGCGGGTGATGGTCGGGCAGACCACCCTCGAGGACCTCAGGAACGAGGGCCTCCTGCCGCGTAACGCCGTGGGCCAGGTGCCGGTGCTCGATCACGTCAGCGTGAAGGAGGCCGTGCTGCCCTTCGACCGCTTCCCCGGGGTGGACACGCTGCTCGGGCCCGAGATGCGCTCCACCGGCGAGGTCATGGGCGTGGACGTCACCTTCGGGCTGGCCTTTGCCAAGAGCCAGATGGCGGTCGGCACCCGCCTGCCCGACGCCGGCACCGTGTTCCTCTCGCTGGCCGACCGGGATAAGCCAGCGGGCTTGGAGGTGGCCCGCGCCTTCAGTGCCCTGGGCTTCTCCATCGCCGCCACCCTGGGCACGGCCGGGTACCTGCGCTCCCGGGGTCTGGCGGTCGACACGCTGGTCTCCAAGGTGGGAGAGGAGGGCGTGGCGTCCGACGCCGTCGAGCTGATCGCGCAGGGCAAGGTGCAGATGGTCGTGAACACCCCGCGCGGCCTCGGGCCCCGGGCGGACGGGCAGCACATTCGCATGGCGTCGGTGACCTACCACGTGCCGTGCCTGACCACCCTTGCGGCCGCCCGGGCCGCCGCGGCCGGCATCGCCGACACGCGCGCGCACCCGTTGGTGGTGCGGACCCTCCAGGAGCTCCATGCCGCGCCGGGCCGGCCGCCGTCGGGCCCGGCGGACCAGTCGGTCCAGTGAACCCTGTTCCCGCCCCGGGGGCTTCCGCGCTGGCCACGCGCGTGGGTTCGGTCGATCTGCCCAACCCGATCATGACCGCCTCGGGCACCTCGGGTCACGGGACCGAGCTGGCCGACTATGGCGACATCGCGGCGCTCGGAGCCGTCGTCGTGAAGTCGCTCTCCGTGCGGCCCTGGCCGGGCAACCCGGCGCCCCGCGTGCACGAGGTGGGGACCGGGATGCTCAACAGCGTCGGGCTGCAGGGCCCCGGATTGGCGGCGTGGCTCGAGCAGGACCTGCCGGCGCTCACGGCGCGCGGAGCCCGCGTGGTGGTGAGCATCTGGGGGCAGTCGGTGTCTGACTACGACAACGCTGCCGCCCTGCTCGCTGTGGCCGCCGCGCGCGGATCGGCGATGGTGGCGGTGGAGGTCAACGTCAGCTGCCCCAACCTGGAGGACCGGGCCCGGATGTTCGCCCACTCCGAGGCGGCGACGGAGGAGGTGCTGGCCGCCACCGAATGCGGACTGCCGAGGTGGGCCAAGTTGAGCCCCAACGTGCCCGACATCACGGCCATTGCCGGGGCGGCGCTGCGCGGCGGCGCCGAAGCGCTCACCTTGACGAACACCCTGCTCGGCCTGGCCCTCGATGTCGACACGGGGCGGCCCGTTCTCGGCGCCGGTGGCGGCGGCCTCTCCGGGGGCGTGCTGCGCCCCGTGGCGGTACGCGCCGTGTGGGAGTGCAGGGCGGCGTTCCCCCGGACGGCCATCATCGGGGTCGGCGGGGTGTCGAGAGGGGAGGATGCCGTGGAGTTCCTGCGGGCGGGCGCCGACGCGGTGCAGGTCGGCACCGCCACCTTCCGGGACCCGCGGGCGCCATGGAAGGTGCTGCGCGAGCTCAGCCGCTGGTGCACCAGGAAGGGGACGAGCGTGGCCGAGCTGCGGGCCACCACCGCCGCCACCGTTGCCAAATGAGCCGCCGACACATAACGGTCGGCGGCACAACGGCTGATGCTCGATGGCACGAGAGCACGACAACACGACAGGAAGACGGGAGGACGGAGCGATGACGAAGAGCTTTGCGGTGCGGGTGGCCGGCGCGGTCGACCGCCTCGGCCCCTTGTGTGCGGGGATCGACCCCTCGGCCCAACTCCTTGGTGCGTGGGGCCTGCCCGACGACGCCGATGGCCTCCGCACCTTCTGCCGGGTCTGTGTCGATGCCTTCGAGGGGGCGGTGCCGGTCATCAAGCCGCAGGTGGCCTTTTTCGAGCGGCACGGCTCGGCCGGCATCGCCGAGCTCGAGCGCTTGTTGGTCGACGCCCGGGCCGCCGGCCTGCTGGTCCTCGCTGACGCCAAACGCGGGGACATCGACTCGACCGCCGCCGCCTACGGTGAAGCCTGGCTCCGCGAGGGGAGCCCGCTGGCTGCCGACGCCGTGACCGTGCACCCCTATCTCGGCCTCGCCGCCCTGGCCCCGCTCATCGTCTTGGCCGGCCGGACGGGGCGCGGGGTCATTGTGGTGGTCCGGAGCTCGAACCCCGAGGGACGGCTGCTGCAAGAGGCCGTCACCGCTGCGGGGGCCCCGGTCGAGGAGGCGATTCTGGCGGAGATCGCGGCGTGGAACGACTCGGACCAGGTTCCCGCCGGCACGGTCGGGGCCGTGATCGGGGCGACGCTGCCGCGCTCGGTCTTCTCATTGTCCCAGCTCGGAGGCGTAATTCTGGCGCCCGGAGTGGGTGCGCAGGGGGCGACGCCGCACGACGTGGCCGAGAGATTCGCCGGCTGCGCGCCCGGGAGCGTCCTGGTCAGCACCTCACGCGCGTTGCTTGCCCTGGGCCCCAATCCCTCCGATCTTCGCCTGGCGGCGACCGAGTTGGCGAAGGAGCTGGCGGACATCCTGGGCTGATTAGGGCTTTTGAAGATGAACGGCTCCAACGGAGGCGCTATGGTCTCGCCATGCCGCAACCTCCCGCACTCACTCCCGAGCAGCGCGCTGCTGCACTTGAAAAGGCCGCCAGGGTTCGCCGCGAGCGCGCCGTGGTGAAAGAGAAGCTCAAAATGGGCAATCTCACGCTGACGCAGCTGCTCGCCCAGGCCGACTCCGACGAGACCGTCGGCAAAATGAAAGTGGTCTCGGTTCTCGAGTCCCTTCCTGGCCTGGGCAAGGTGAAGGCACGGCGCCTCATGGAGACGGTCGGTATCAGTGACAGCCGCCGCCTTCAGGGCCTGGGCGCGAAGCAGCGCGAGTCGTTGCTCAAAGAGACTGCGCGCTGAACCACTGATCTTCGTGCTCATCGGCCCCGGAGGGGCCGGAAAGGGCACGCTGGCCGACGAGCTGGTTGCGGCGGACCCCACGCTCTGGCTGAGCCGGAGCTGGACCACCCGTCCCCCCCGGCCCGGCGAGCGGGAGCGGAACGCCTACGAATTCGTCGACCGGGCCACGTTCGAGGACGCGGTGGCCCGGGGCGAGTTCTTCGAATGGGCCGAGTTCCTCGGCCACCTGATGGGGACGCCCATTCCACAGCCGCCGGAGGGGGCGGACGTGCTCCTCGAGATCGACGTGCAAGGAGCGGAGCAGGTCCTGGCCAAGCGGCCCGACGCCATCGTGATCCTCCTCCTGCCGCCCTCGGCGGAGGCGCAGGCGGCCCGGCTGGCCGCCCGGGGGGACGACGAGGAGCACATCCGGCGCCGGGTGGAGAAGGGGCGCCACGAGGTGGAGCGCGGGCGCCAGGTCGCCACCGCCACCGTGGTGAACGACGACCTGCGTCAGGCCCTCGGTGAGCTGGCCGCTATAGTGGCTCGGACCCGAACGGCGCCGCCGCGTGCCGCAAACCCGGAGGACACCTGATGGCCCAAGGCCGCAACACGCTCATGGACCCACCCATTGAGGACTTGTTGGACAAGGTGGATTCCAAGTTCACGCTGGTCGCGCTGGGCTCCGCCCGGGCACGGCAGGTGAACTCGTACTACAACAGCCTGGGCGAGGGTCTGGGCAAGGTGGTGCCCCCGCAGGTCGCCTCCGTCTCGGGCAAGCCGGTGTCGATCGCCTTCGAGGAGATCGCCGCCGGGAAGGCGACGTACACCCGGGCCGATCCCGAAGAGGAGGCTGCCCTGGCCGCCGCGGCCGCGGCCGCGCTCGCCGAGGCCGAGCTGGGTGTCGAGGCCACGGGTGACGAGGCCGTGGACGGTGCCGAGTCCCTCGTTGCAGCAGGGGATGCCCCGATCGAGGTCCTCGATGTCGAAGTCGAGGACGAGGATCCGACCGCGAGCTAGGCGCTCCCGGGCGCAGCGGGTCCGCCAGTGACCGAAGACCTGTTTGTGCCGGTCATTCCGTGACCGAGGAGCGCGGGCCCCGGATAGTGCTGGGCGTCTGCGGCGGCATCGCCGCCTACAAGGCCGTGGAGGTATGCCGGCTGCTGGTCGACGCCGGGGCACATGTCGTGCCGGTCCTGACCAAGGAAGCCACCCGTTTCGTCGGTGCGCTGACGTTCTCCGCCCTGGCTTCGGAGCCGGCGCAGGCCTCGCTGTGGGACGAGGACACGCCGATCCCCCATACCCGATTGGGGCAGAGCGCCGACCTGATCCTGGTGGTGCCGGCCACGGCGCACCTCATGGCTCGCTACGCCGCCGGCCTGGCCGATGACCTGTTGACGGCCACCCTGCTCGCCACGCGGGCCCCGGTGCTGCTCTGCCCCGCCATGCACACCGAGATGTGGGAGCACGCGTCGGTGCGCGAGAACCAGGCCACCCTCGAGCGCAGGGGCGTGGGGATCGTGCCGCCGGCCGTCGGGCATCTTGCCGGCGGCGATACGGGCGCGGGGCGCCTGGCCGACCCGCAGGAGATCGCATCCCGGGCGCTGGCCGTCGCCGCCCGCGGCGGCAGTCCCGCGGCGGCGCGTGACCTGGCCGGGCAGCACGTGGTGGTGAGCGCGGGAGGCACGCGGGAGGCCCTCGATCCGGTGCGCTACCTGACCAACCGGTCTTCGGGGAAGCAGGGGCACGCCCTGGCCGAGGCGGCCGCCCGGCGGGGGGCGGAGGTAAAGCTGGTGACCGCGTCCGGCCTGGCGCTGCCCGCCGACGTGCAGCCCGCCGTCACCCGCATCGACGTCGAGAGCGCGGCTGACATGGAAACCGCGCTGCACGCGCTGTCCGAGTGGGCCGACATCGTCATCATGGCCGCAGCGGTCGCCGACTTCCGGCCCAAGGTGGCCGCGACACGCAAGCTCTCCAAAGAGGACGGCCTGCCCGAGCTGGTGCTCGAGCCCACCCCGGACATCCTGCAGGGCCTCGTGGCGGGCCGGCACCCGGGTCAGGTCCTGGTCGGCTTCGCCGCCGAGACGAACGACGTCGCCGAGCGGGGCCGCGCCAAGCTGCGCCGCAAGGGAGTGGACCTCCTCGTCGTGAACGACGTCAGTGCTCCGGGGGCCGGGTTCGACCACGACACCAATGCGGTGACAATCTTCGGGGCGGACGGCAGCACCGGCGAAATAGCCTTGACTTCCAAGGATGCCGTAGCCCATGCGGTGCTCGACAGGGTGATCGCCCACCAGAGACAGAATCGGAGCTCAAAGTGAAAACGACGTTCACCTCAGAATCGGTGACCGAGGGTCACCCCGACAAGATGGCGGATCAGATCTCCGATGCCGTGCTCGACGCCATGCTCGAGGGTGATCCGAACAGCCGCGTGGCGTGCGAGACGCTACTGACCACCGGCCTGATCGTCGTGGCCGGAGAGGTCACCACGACGACCTACGTCGACATCGCCGCCCTGGCCCGCCAGACCGTGTGCGAGATCGGGTACGACAACGACGCCTGCGGGTTCAACGGGACGACGTGCGGCGTCCTGGTCTCCCTCGACGCCCAGTCGCCGGACATCGCGCAAGGGGTAGACGCCGCCTTCGAGTTCCGCACCGGCGCAGGTGGCGAGGACACCCTCAACGCCCAGGGCGCGGGGGACCAGGGGATGATGTTCGGCTATGCCTGCGACGAAACGCCGGACCTCATGCCGCTGCCCATTTGGCTGGCGCACCGCCTGTCCGAGCGCTTGGCGCAGGTTCGCCGCATCGGCGCCATTCCCTACCTACGCCCCGACGGCAAGACCCAGGTGTCCGTGGTCTACGAGGACGGCCGGCCCGTGCGCATCGACACCGTGCTCATCTCGACCCAGCACGCGCCCGGCATCGACCTCCAAGAGCAGCTGTTGGTCGACCTCACCGAGCACGTGATCAACCCGCTCCTCCCCTCCGACCTCGACACCGAGGGCGTGCGGATCCTGGCCAACCCCACCGGGATCTTCGAGCTCGGTGGACCCCATGCCGACACCGGTCTGACCGGCCGCAAAATAATCGTGGACACCTACGGGGGGATGGCCCGCCACGGTGGCGGGGCCTTCTCGGGCAAGGACCCCTCCAAGGTCGACCGTTCCGCCGCCTACGCCGCCCGCTGGGTGGCCAAGCACGTCGTGGCGGCCGGGGCGGCCACGCGCTGTGAGGTGCAGGTGGCCTACGCCATCGGCGTGGCCCACCCGGTCTCGTTGTTGGTGGAGACGTTCGGCACCGAGGTGGTCGACCCCGAGAAGATCTCCGCGGCGGTGCGCGACGTCTTCGACCTGCGCCCAGCGGCCATCGCCCGAGACCTCGACCTGCGCCGGCCGATCTACAAGAAGACGGCTGCCTATGGCCACTTCGGCCGCTCCGAGAAGGAGTTCACGTGGGAGGCCACGCCGCGGGTCGACGACCTGCGGTCCGCGTTGAGCCTCTGAGCGCCGGAGCGCGCGCCTGAGCGGGGTCACCACGTCAGCCCAGCGCTTCGTACGGGTGCGCACCGACGTGGCGGCACTCCCCAAGCTCTTCGACTACGCCGTCCCCGAGAGTTGGACGGACGAGGTCACCGTGGGCACCCGGGTCCGTGTCGTGCTGCACGGCCGACGTGTCGGTGGGTGGGTGGTCGACGACGACGTGCAGCCGCCGGAGGGCGTCGAGCTCTTGCCACTGCGGCAATGGTCCGGATGGGGGCCGCCGCCCCCGCTGGTCGATCTCGCCGAGTGGGCGGCGTGGCGGTGGGCCGGCCCGCCTTCGTTCTTCCTGCGGGTGGCCTCGCCGACCGGCCCGGTGCGCGCGCTGCCGGTGGCGCCACCCGGCACCTCCGACGCCCCCGAGGAGGCAGAATCCGTTCCCCCGACGGCGACCGGCATCGCAGAGCTGGCGGCGCGGGCCGTGCGCGCCGAGGGCTCGACACTTTTGCGGCTCGCTCCCACCACTGATCTCATCGAGCTGGTGCTGGCCGTGGTCAACGACCCGGCGACCGTGGCCCGCCCCGGCGGCGTCCTCGTGCTCGTCCCGGCCGTCGGCTGGGCCGAGCGCCTCTGCACGCGCCTGGTGCGGCGAGGCTATGCCGCCACCACGGGATGGGCCGAGGCGAGGGCCGGATGGCCGATTGTGGTGGGCAGCCGGGCCGCGGCGTGGAGCCCGCTGCCCCACCTGGCGGCGGCCGTGGTCCTCGATGCGCATGACGAGTCCTACCGGGAGGAGAGCGCGCCCACCTACAGCGCGGTGGATGTCGTGACCGAGAGGGCCCGGCGAGAGGGGAGCCCGGCCATCCTCACCTCGCCCTGCCCTCCCGTCGCGGTGTGCGCCGGCCGGACGGTGATGGCGCTGCCCGCGGCCCGCGAGAAGGCCGGCTGGCCTCGCGTCGAGTGCGTGGACCGTCGCGGCGCCGACCCGCGCAGCGGCATGTTCTCCGACGAGTTTGTGCGCCTGGCCCGTTCGGTGCTCGACGACCCGGGGCTCGTGGCACAACGGGGGCCGTTGGTGTGCTTCTACGATCGCACCGGCCGGGCGCGTCTCCTGGCCTGTGCCCACTGCGGCGAGTTGGCCCAGTGCACGGCGTGTGGCGCGGCCGTCCAGCAGGACGAGTCGGGTCTGCGGTGCCCGCGCTGCGACGCGCAACGTCCGGTCATCTGCGCGGCGTGCGGACGGTTGCGCATGAAGACGCTGCGCGCCGGGGTGTCCCGTCTGCGCGAAGAGGTGGCGGCGCTCCTCGGGGTCGAAGTGGGCGAGGTGTCAGGCCCGGAAGGCGGCGCCATAGCCCAGACCCCCGTCCTGATCGGGACCGAGGCGGTGCTGCACCGGGTCCGCCGGGCCAGCGCTGTGGTGTTCCTCGATATCGACCTGCATCTCCTGGCGCCGCGGTTCAGTGCCACGGACGAGACGCTCGGTCTGCTCGTGCGGGCCTCCCGCCTGGTCGGCTCGCGCCAGACCGGCCCGGCATCGGCCCGCCTTCTGGTGCAGACCCGGGTGCCCGATCACCCGGTCCTGCGCGCGGTGCGCGCCGGGGATCCCTCGGCGGTCGCCGTGGGGGAGGAGGCGATGCGCCGCAGTGCGGGCCTCCCCCCGTTCTCGGCGCTGGCGGCCCTGTCGGGCCCGCTCGCCGATGGCTACGCGGCGGCGCTCGGAGGGGCGGGCGCCGACGTGACGGTGACCGAGCTGGCCGACGGGCGGCACCTCATCATGGCGCCTGACCACCAGGTGCTGAGCGACCTGCTGGCGGGCGTCCCTCGTCCGGCCGGGCGCGGCCTCAGGATCGAGGTGGATCCCACATCGATCTGAGACCGGGCCGCCCGGGGTCCCCGGTAGAATGGTGCCATGCCTGGCTTGCCCATTCGCCAATTCGGGGACCCTGTCCTCAAGGAGCGCACCCGCGAGGTAGAGCAGATCGACGGGGCGGTGGCCAGCCTGGCGGCGTCGATGATCGAGACCATGTACGAGGCGCCCGGTTCCGGCCTGGCGGCCAACCAGATCGGGGTGCTGCGCCGGATCTTCGTCTACGACATCGGCGACGGCCCGCGCACGGTGATCAATCCGCGCATCGTCGAGAGCGACGGGGAGTGGACGTACGAGGAGGGATGCCTCTCCATACCCGGGCTGAGTTGGGACATCGTGCGGCCGGACGCGGTGCACCTGGTAGGGCTCGATCTCGACGGCAACGAGCTGTCCCTAGAGGCCAGCGAGCTCGAGGGCCGGGTCTTCCAGCACGAGCTCGACCACCTCGACGGGATCCTGTTGGTCGAGAGGCTGAGTCCCGAGCAACGCAAGGAGGCGTTGCGGATCCTGCGAGGCCGGACGCTGCACCTGCCCGACGGCGATCCCGACGGGCTCTCGAGCATGCTGTCGCTCTAGCGACCTCCGGCCGCGCCGTCGCGCCTGGCCTACGGTGATCCCGTGGCACGACTCGCATTCCTCGGGACGCCGGAAATGGCGGTGCCACCGTTGCGCGCGCTGCGCGCCGCCGGGCACGACATCGCGCTGTGCGTCACCCGCCCGGACCGGCGCCGCGGCCGCGGCACGGCCGTCACACCCAGCCCGGTCAAGCAGGCCGCGGCGGAGCTGGGCATCCCGGTCTCGCACGCGATGGACGACATCGTCGCCGCTGGTGTCGAGTTGGCCGTGGTGGTGGCGTACGGCCGCATCATCCCGGCTACGCTCCTCGAGCTGGTCCCGATGGTCAACCTGCACTTCTCCCTCCTGCCCCGTTGGCGCGGGGCGGCTCCGGTGGAGCGGGCGCTCCTGGCCGGGGACCCCGAGACCGGTGTCTGCCTCATGAAGGTGGAGGAAGGCCTTGATACCGGTCCCGTCTACGCGCGCCGGGTCGTCCCGCTCGGTGAGGAGATCTCCCTCGATGCGTTGCGCGCCGCCCTGGTCGAGGTGGCCAGCGCGCTCGTGGTGGAGTCGCTGGCCGCCGGGGTGGCCGGCCTGCCCGTTCCCGAGCCGCAGCAGGGGACCCCGACCATCGCCCCCAAGCTCATGCCCGCAGAGCTCCAACTGCACTGGGAGCACGAGGGGGTGCAGCTGCACCGCGTCGTGCGTCTCGGGCGGGCCTGGACGACGTTCCGCGGTCGGCGCCTGGGTATCTTGCGGGCCACTCCCTTCGACCCGCCCACGCCGCGTGCGCCGGTGGAGCCACCTGGAACCCTGATGGGCACGGCGGTGGCCACGGGGGACGGCCTCTTGGGGCTCGAAGAGGTGCAGCCCGAGAGCCGAGCGGCCATGTCGGCGGACGATTGGGTCCGGGGCGTGCGGCCCTTGGTGGGCGAGCGTCTCGGCAGCGACTAGACATGGTCCCGGTGACAGTGACTCCAATTGAGGGGTGGAACCCTGATCAGTACGAGCGCTTCGCCGCCGAACGCCGCCAGCCCTTCGACGATCTGCGCGCGCTGTGTGCGCCCGTTCCCGGGGGCAAGGTCGTCGACCTCGGTTGTGGCACCGGGAACCTGACCGTGGAGCTGCACCAGGACATGCAGGCGGCGACGACGGTGGGCGTCGACTCGTCCGAGGCGATGCTCGAACGGGCTCAGGCCGATCATGGCGATGAGCCCGGTGTGTCCTTTGTGTGTGGCGACATCGCCACCTGGCTCGGTGAGGGACTGGACCTTGTCTTTGCCAATGCGTCGCTGCACTGGGTCGACGACCACCTCAATTTGTTGGCGCGCATGCGCACCGCGCTGGGCACCGGCGGGCAGTTGGCGTTCCAGGTCCCGGCGAACTTCCGCCATCCGTCCCACGTGCTGGCGCGCCAGGTGGCCAACGAGGCCCCGTTCTTCGAGGCGCTCGACGAGGACGTGCCGCAGGACCGGGGCCGTTTCGTCCTCTCGCCCGAGATCTATGCCGACCTCCTCTACGAGCTGGGGGCGCGCAAGCAGGTGGTGCGCATGGAGGTCTACGGGCACGAGCTGTCCTCGACCGCCGACGTGGTCGAGTGGGTGATGGGGACGCTGCTCACGCCGTACCGGACCCGGCTCAGCCCCGAGCTCTTCGGCGCCTTCGTGGAGCGCTACCGGGAGCTCCTCCTCGAGGAGCTCGGAGACCGAGAGCCCTACTTCTACGGGTTCCGCCGCATCTTGTGTTGGGCCCGCTTCAACTGAGCGCGCGACCGATGCCCGACACAGCGCCCGCCGGCACCCCGAGACGCGACGCCGGCCGCCCCGGGACGCTGCGCATCGCCCCGTCGGTGCTCTCGGCCGACTTCGGCGCCCTGGCCGAGCAGGTGGGGGAGGTGGCCGCGTCGGCGGACTGGTTGCACGTCGACGTCATGGACGGGCATTTCGTGCCCAACCTCACCATCGGGCCGCCGGTCGTGGCCTCCCTCCGGCGGCACACCCCCCTGTTCTTCGACTGCCATCTGATGATGACGAATCCGGGCGACTACCTGTCGGACTTCGCCGACGCCGGGGCCGACGGCTGCACGGTGCATGTGGAGATAGGCGGCACGGCCGCGTTGCTGGACCAGATGCGCCAGCTCGGGTTGCGCGCCGGCCTGGCGCTCAACCCGGACACCCCCTTCGAGGCTGTCGCCCCCTTCCTCAACGACGTGGACCTGGTGCTCTGCATGACGGTGTTCCCGGGGTTCGGCGGCCAGTCCTTCATGGCCGAGGTCCTGGACAAGGTGCGCCAGGTCCGCCAGGCCGTCGACGCCGGCTCGCTCGCCCTCGACATAGAGGTGGACGGGGGCATCGACGCCGAGACCGCGCCGCGGGCGGCCGAGGCCGGGGCCAATGTCTTCGTGGCGGGGAGCGCCATTTTCAGCCACCCCCGACCGTGGGAGGCGGCCGAGCGCATCAGGGCGTCGATCGCCTGATCCCGAGGATCTCCGGCCCGGCCAGCGGCCCGGCCAGCCCCCCTGGCCGGCCACCCGGCGGCCACCGCGGGATCGATGGCGCCCGTGTGAACACCACGTGAACGTCCCGTGAAGCGCGCCGGAAATGGCGCGGGAATCGACCGCGGCGGCGCGCCAAATTCGTCGGCAATACGGGTGCGATCAGGGCGGCAGTTCGGGTTCACCGGTCGCAGTGTTACAGGCGCGCGACAGCCCCTGTTTTCGATTGCCTCCGGGGCGATCCTGCCTTAGGGTGACCCCAAAGTCACAGGCGGGGGACAGCGATGTCACAGGGAGTGAGCCACGCCACGGGCGAGACGCGCGCGGCGGGTGAGACGTTGACGGCGGAGGCGTTGATGGTGCCGTACGTGGACCTGGTGTCGGATGCGGCCGAGCAGGCCCCGGCGGGATGCCCCATGGCCGCGGCACCCGACGAAGTGGCCGAGGACATCCTCTATTACTGGGACTATCTCCATCTCGATGCGCTGCTCAGCGCGCAGACCCCGAAGAGCGCGGAGCGTGGCGGGCTCGTCCACGACGAGATCTTCTTCATCACGGTGCACCAGACCTACGAGCTGTGGTTCAAGCAGATTCTGGTGGAGCTCGACTCCGTGATGACGATCATGAGCGAGGAGACGGTGGCCGAGCGCGAGCTGCGGACCGTCTTGGCCCGGCTTCAGCGCATCAACGAGATACAGCGCCTCATGGTGGCCCAGATGGGCGTGCTGGAGACCTTGACGCCGCTCGACTTCCTCGATTTCCGGGCCCTGCTCCTTCCCGCCTCGGGTTTCCAGAGCGTGCAGTTCCGCCTGATAGAGAACAAGTTCGGCCTGCTGGAACGGGACCGCGTGAAGGTCGAGGGGCACAACTACGCCGCCACCCTCCGAGGGGACCACGCCGCGCTCGTCTCCATGTCCGAGCGGGCGCCGTCGTTGTTCGACTACGTCGAGCGCTGGTTGGCCCGGGCGCCGTTCCTGCACGCCGACGAGTTCGACTTCATCGCCCGCTACCGCCAGGCAGCCACGGAAATGCACGCGGCCGGACGGGCCAAGATCGCGGGGAATCAGAACCTGGACGCGCAAACCCGGGACACGCAGCTGGCGGCGTTCGAGCGGAGCCTCCGTAAGTTCGAAGCCGTGTTCGACAGGGAGACCTGGGAGGAGGACGTGCGGGAGGGCACACGGCGCTTCTCCCACGAAGCCTTCACGGCGGCCCTCTTCATAAACCTCTATCGGGATGAGCCGATGCTGCACATGCCGTTTCTCATCTTGACGGCTCTGGTCGACATCGATGAACAGTTGACGCTGTGGCGCGAGCGGCACGCACTCATGGCCCACCGCATGCTGGGCCGGCTCACCGGCACCGCCGGCAGCGGCTACGCCTACCTGGACGAGACGGCCAAGCGCTACACGCCGTTCAAGGACCTCTTCGACGTGTCCACCTACCTCCTGCCGCACTCGGCCCTCCCTCCGTTGCCGAGCGCGCTGTTCGACCGTCGCGAGCTCGCGCTCTTGTAGTGCACAGCCTGCCCGAGACCCGCGACGACGCGGGAGAGCATCGCCCGCTCTTGGCCATCGTCTACGGAGACGGGTCGACGTCGGCGATGGTGCTCGCGGAGGCGGCCGCTCCCGTGTGCGACATCGTGTGGGTGGTCGACTCGGACCGCACGAGCCAGAAGTGGATGCTCCGCCTGGTGCGCAAGTTGGGCCAGACGCTCGATATCGCGTCCATGTCAGAGGAGGAAGCGGCCGCGGCGCTCGGGTTGTTGCGACCCGACGGCATCGTCGCCTACGGCGAAGTACAGCTCGAAACCGCATCGGTCCTGGCGACGCGGCTGGGACTCGACTACCACAACCCCACCGTCGCCGGTCGTCTGCGCGACAAGGTGCGCCAGCGCCAGGCGCTGGCCGACGGCGGACTGCCGGTGCCGCGGTGCGTCGTCGTGCCGTCGCCGGCCCGCGAGGACGAGATCGACGCCCTGATCGACGGCGTCACCTTCCCGGTGGTGCTCAAGCCCCGCCACGGCGCGGCCAGCCGGGAGACCCACCTGGTCACCGACGGCGTGCACCTGCGGAAGCTCATCGACGAGCTGCCGAGCGGCGGCGCCGAGCCGTTCATGGTCGTCGAGGAGTACATGGCCGGCGCGACGCCTCCGCCCAGCCCGATGTTCTACGACTACGTCTCGGTCGAGAGCGTCGTCGCCCGGGGGCAGATCAGCCATGTGGCGGTGACGGGCCGGCTCCACCCGGCCGAGCCGTTCCGGGAGACGGGACTGGTCGTCCCGAGCGACTACCCCCCCTCGGTCGTGGCCGACGTGCTGCACGTGGCCAGCGAGGCCATAGAAGCCCTCGGCGTCCGTACCGGCTGCCTGCACACCGAGATCAAGATGACCGACAAGGGCCTGCGTGTCCTCGAGGTCAACGGTCGCCTCGGCGGCTTCGTGCCCGAGGTGGTCGGCCGGGCCGCCCCCGGCGTCAACCTCTACGAGATCTCCCAGCGGGTGGCGGTGGGCGAGCAGGTGACCTTCGACGGGCCGGTCCCCACGGAGCATGTGGGCTACGTCGTAGTCCGCCAACCCCCGCAGTGGGCGCGGCGGGTGACCGGGGTCGAAGGGCTCGACCGCGTCGCCTCCTACCCCGGTGTGGATGCGGTGTCGCTCGCGCGGCCACCGGGCGAAGAGGTCGACTGGCGGCGCGGCAGCCATGAATACGTCTTCTCCGTGCTGGGCGCGGCGGCGGACTACGAGGGCGTGCAGGCGCTGGAGGAATTCATCGACAACGAAGTCACGGTTTCCTACGAGTAGGCGAACGCGCCCCGAACGTCATCGGACTGAGGTGTCTTCGGTGACCGGTGCGAATGATGTGATACTGCGCCCGTGAAGCGAGCCGTTGTGGCCGGAGCGGGAGTGCTCGGAACCTGGCACGCGCTCGAGCTGTGCCGCGCCGGGTATGCCGTGCAGCACCTCGAGGCCAATGCCGCCCCTCAGGGGGCGTCGGTGCGCAACTTCGGCCTCCTCTGGGTGAGCGGACGTCGTTCGGGCGCCGAGCTCGATGCTGCACAGCGCGCCCGGCACCGCTGGGAAGAGGTCGGGAACGACATCGCCGGGATCGGGTTCCGGGCGACGGGTTCGTTGACGGTGGCGTGCACCCCCGGCGAACGCAAGGTGATGGAGGAGTTCGCCGCCCACGCCGATGCCGCGGCCCGCGGCATCACCTACGTCGAGCCCGAAGAACTGCGCGCGCGGAACCCCGCGGTGCAAGGGGACGTCACCGGCGCCCTGCACTGCGTGCACGACGCGGTGGTCGAGCCCCGCCGCGCTCTCGGCGCACTGCGCGACTATCTCTCGGCGCGAGGCTCCTACACCTACCACCCCGGTCGCACTGTCGTCGGCATAGAGGAACGCGCCCTCATCGACGTGACGGGCACCCGCTGGGAAGCCGATCTGGTCGTTGTGGCCACCGGGTCGGCCTTCGACAGCCTCCCGGGCACCGAGCGGGTGGCGGCGCGCCTGCGCCGGGTGCGCCTCCAGATGCTCGAGACCGAGCGGTTCGCCCGGACCGTCACCACGGCCCTGGCCGATGCCGACACCTTGCGCTACTACCCGGCCTATGCAGTGGTCCCGCTGGATGCCCTCGGCGCGCAGGGGCCGGTGGCGGCGGTCCATCACCTGCAGCTGCTTTTGGTCCAGCGGGCCGACGGCGGGCTCACCATCGGCGACACCCACGCCTACGACGAGCCGTTCGACTTCGCGTTGGACGAGCAGCCCTCCACCGAACTGCTGGCCCGCGCCGAGAGGCTGCTGGGCGTCCCCCTGCCCCCCGTCGCCCGCCGGTGGGAGGGCGTGTACGCCCAGTGCATTGACGGCGACGTGTGCGCACGGGAGGAACTGAGCCCCGGCGTATGGATGGTCACCGGGCCGGGGGGCCGGGGCATGACCTGCGCGCCGGCCATCGCGGCCGACACGTTGCGGCTCGCGGGCGCATGATCGGCTCCTTCGCATTGGTCGTCCTCGACATGGCCGGGACCACCGTCCGTGACGACGGCGCCGTGGACGAGGCGTTCACGGCGGCCCTCACGTCGGCCGGCGTCGCGCCGGGCAGCCCGCGCTTCGATGCCGCGCGCGTCTACGTGCGCGACACGATGGGCCAGTCCAAGTCCGACGTCTTTGCGGCGCTGCTGGGGCCCGAAGAGGCGGGGCAGGCCACGGAGGACTTCGCGGGCGCCTACGAGCGCATCGTGGCCGAAGGGCGGGTGGCGCCGATCGACGGGGCCCTCGAGGTGTTCCGCACGCTGCGCGCCCACGGAGTCGGGGTCTGCCTGACCACCGGGTTCGCCCCGCGCACCCGTGACGCGTTGCTGGCGGCGCTGGGCTGGGGCGGCGAGATCGACCTGGCGCTCTCCCCGGCCGACTGCGGCCGCGGCCGACCGGAGCCCGACATGATCTTCGGCGCCATGAAGGGCCTCGGCGTCGCCGACGCCGGGGCGGTGGCGGTGGTGGGGGACACCGTCAGCGACCTCGAAGCCGGGACCCGTGCCGGGGCCCGGGCCGTCGTGGGCGTGCTCAGCGGGGCCCACGACAGGGCCACCCTGCAAAGCGCGCCGCACACCGATCTCATCGACGACGTGACACAGCTGATGGGAGTTCTGACCCGCTCCTGACCTGCACTTGTCGACAGAAACTGTAACGTGTTCTATTATTGAGGAGCGGGCGCGCACTCCTACGCCGGAACGGACAACAACCAGCCAGATCGGCCCGCCAGATCGGACAGGACCCATGGACGCAGCCACGCTGAGCGATGCGCAATGCATGGACCGGGCCTTGGCCATGGGGGAGTCGGTGCGGGGGACGACGGCACCCAATCCGTGGGTGGGCTGCGTCGTGGTGTCGGCGGAGAACCCGGCCCAGCTGTTCGAGGGGGCGACCGCGGCGCCCGGTGGCCCCCATGCCGAGATCACGGCACTCGCCCGGGCCGGCGAAGGGCCCGCCCGGGGGTCGACACTGTTCACCACCCTGGAGCCGTGCGCCCACCATGGGAGGACGCCGCCCTGCACCGACGCCATCATCGCGGCGGGCGTCGCCCGCGTGGTCATCGGCGTAGAGGACCCCGACCCCGCCGTGGCCGGGCAGGGGATCGCGGCCCTGCGCGCCGCCGGGATAGCGGTGACCGTGGGCACGGCGGCCGACGCGGTCACCGAGCAGCTCGCCCCCTACCTCAAGCACCGCACCACCGGGCAGCCGTGGGTGGTGCTCAAGCTGGCCGCCAGCCTCGACGGGCGCACCGCGGCCCCGGACGGCACCAGCCGCTGGATCACCGGCGAGGAGGCGCGCCGCGACGTCCACCGCCTGCGGGCGCGTTCGGACGCCGTTTTGGTGGGCGCCGGCACGGTGCGGGCCGACGATCCCGAGTTGACGGTTCGTCTGGGTGACGGGCCGGCTCCCCGGCAGCCACTGCGGGTGGTGCTCGGGACGGTCCCGCCAGGGGCGCGGGTCCAGCCCGCCCTCGAGCTGTCGGGCCCGCTGGGGGAGGTGCTCAGCGAACTGGGCCGCCGTGGGGTCCTGCAATTGCTGGTGGAGGGGGGCGCCTCGGTGGCCCACGCCTTCCACGCCGCCGGACTGGTCGACCGCTACGTGATCTATCTCGCACCGGCTCTTTTCGGGGGCGATGATGGCCGGCCGCTTTTCGCCGGGCCGGGAGCTGGCACAATTGCAGATATGTGGAGAGGGAGGCTGGTCTCGGTGGAACAGCTGGGAGAGGATCTGCGAGTGGAGGTGGCGGCCTGATGGGGTTCTCCGAGGTTCAGGAGGCCATCGACGCCATCGGGCGCCTGGGCATGGTCGTCGTGGTCGACGACGAGGACCGGGAGAACGAGGGGGACCTGGTGATGGCGGCCGAGGCGGCCACCCCGGAGAACATCGCCTTCTTCTTGGCGCACACTTCGGGGGTGATCTGCGTGCCCCTGCTGCCCGAGCGGGCGGACGCCCTGGACCTGCCGCTGATGGTGGTGGCCAACACTGAAGCGCAGCGCACGGCGTTCACCGTGAGCGTCGACTTCCGGCATGGCACCACGACCGGGATCTCCGCCAGCGACCGCGCGTCGACCATCGGGGCCCTCATCGACCCCGACACCCGGCCGAGCGACCTGAACCGCCCCGGCCACATCTTCCCCTTGCGCTACCGGGCCGGCGGGGTCCTCAAGCGCGCCGGGCACACCGAGGCGACGGTCGACCTCAGCCGCGCCGCCGGCCTGTCCCCGGCCGGGGTGCTGTGCGAGATCGTCACCGACGACAAGTCCGAGATGGCGCGGCTCCCCGACCTGGAGCGGTTCGCCAAGAAGCACGACCTGCCCATCATCTCGATCGCGGACTTGATCCGTTACCGCCGGCGCAACGAGAAGCTGGTGCGCCTGGTCTCCGAGGCGCGCATCCCCGCCCAGGACGGCGAGTTCCGGGCCTATGTCTACGAGTCGGTGCTCGACGCCGAGCAGCACCTGGCCCTGGTCATGGGCGACGTCGCCGGCCACGAGGACGTGCTGGTCCGGGTGCACTCCGAATGCCTCACCGGCGACGTCTTCGGATCGCTGCGCTGCGACTGCGGGCCGCAGCTGCGTGCGTCGCTCGAGCGGATAGAGGACGAGGGGCGCGGCGTGCTGATCTACCTGCGCGGGCACGAGGGACGCGGCATCGGGCTCGGCCACAAGATTCGGGCCTACCAGCTGCAAGAAGAGGGGCACGACACGGTCGATGCCAATCTGCAGCAAGGACTGCCGGTCGACAGCCGCGAGTACGGCATCGGGGCACAGATGCTGGTCGACCTGGGTGTGACCACCATGCGGCTCATGACCAACAACCCGGCCAAGTACGGCGGGCTCGAGGGGTTCGGGCTCGACATCACCGAGCGCATCCCGTTGCAGCTGTCGGCCAACCCGGAGAACATCGCCTACCTCAGGACGAAGCGCGAGCGCATGGGCCACATCTTGCACGGGCTCGACGACGTCTTGTGAGCGGCGCCGGGATCTGATGGCCGGGGCGGACATCATGGCGCTGCCCGAGGGCGCCATCGACGAGGTGGCGGCGCGGGTGGGCTCGTGCCTGCGCGGCGAGCACGACGGCACGGGCCTGCGTATCGGCATCGCCTGCGCACTGTTCAACGGCGGCATCTCGGTGCGGTTGCTCCACGGGGCGCTCGATGCCCTGTCCGCCGCGGGCACCGATCGCGAGGACGTCACGGTGGCCTGGGCTCCCGGGGCCTTCGAGCTCCCGCTCGTCGCCCGCGCCTTCGCAGCCGCCGGCAAGGTGGACGCCGTGCTGTGCATTGGCGCCGTCATCCGTGGTGAGACCGGTCACTACGACTTCGTGGCGGGGGAGTGCGCCGCCGGGATCCAGCAGGTCCAGCTGTCCACCGGGGTGCCGGTCATCTTCGCCGTGCTCACGACGAACACGTTGGAGCAGGCCCTCGCCCGCTCGGAGCCCGACGATTCGAACAAGGGTCGCGAGGCGGTCCTCACGGGGATCGAGATGGTCCGCCTGCTGCGGACGGGTCCGCTCTCCTGAGGACCGGCCCTGCTCAGGGCGGGGGCTGCTCCAGGGTGGCATTGTCGGGGATCTGATCGGCGCGCATGGCGCCCAGCGCGAACTCCGCCGTGGCTCCGCCGTCGACGACGACGACCTGGCCGCTGATGTAGCTCGCCAGGTCCGAGGCGAGGAACACGGCGACCTTGGCGATCTCGTCGGGTTCCCCCATGCGCCCCAGGGGGGCGCGGCTCTCCAGGGGCAATCCGTCCTCGTTCCGACCACCGAGGCGGGCGACGACCCGCGGGGTCGCCACGGCGCCCGGGGCGACGTTGTTGACCCGGATCCCGGCGGGCGCGAGCTCGATGGCCAACGAGCGGGTGAGTGAGATGAGCCCTGCCTTGGCCGCACCGTAGGGAGCGTGGAACGGCGCCGAGGAGAGCCCGCTCACCGAGGAGATGGACACGATACTGCCGCCCTCGCCCTGTGCCACGAGGTGGCGCCCCGCCGCCCGCCCGATGTGAAAGAACTGCCGCAGCACCGCATCGAGGCTGTAGTCCCAGTCGGCATCGGTCAGGTCGAGCGCCCGCCCGTAGCGGATCTCGCCGATGACGTCGACCACGACGCTGAGACTCCCCAACGCCTCGATCGTCTGCGCCACTGCTGCCTCGGCCTCGGGCATGTGCCGGAGATCGCTCCGGATGCCGGTCGCCGTGCCTCCCTGTGCACGGACCTCGCCGGCCACAGCATCAGCGCGCGCACCGTCGAAGTCGACGCAGGCGACGGCCGCACCCGCTTCGGCCAGCCCGAGCGCGCACGATCGGCCCAGGCCGGGTCCCGCGCCCGCGACGAGTGCGACCTTCCCCTCCAACCCGAACTCCAGCATGGAGACGAACCTATCCCGTCGGCCCGGGGGCAGCGAGTGCGTACCGCGCCCCGTCGGATGCCAACCTTTTGGCGCTTCCGGGCGTGGAGCAAGTGTGGAAGCGCGCCAACGTACCAAAGCCGTGCTCGTCCTCACGCTCCTCTGTGTCACGCTCTGGACTCTCGGGGGTCCGGGTCGGGCTGCCGGCAGTGCGAAGGAGCGCAGCCACCACGCCGCATCCCTTCCGGCTTACCTGTCGAGAACGATCCACGCCATCCCATTGCCGGCGTTGTTCACCTCGATACCGGACCTCCAACCAGTGGGAACGCTCGTCCCCGGGGCGGACATCACGGTGTCGGCGTCAGACGGGGGGGGCCTACGCTTCGGCCTCGCCGTCTTCCCGTCCTACCAGTCCGCGACCTACCCGGCCATCAGCGGCGATGGTGGCGCGACCTGGCGGATCGACGGTCCGTGCTTCTGGGTTGCTGCGGCCGACGGTCCCGCCGAGACGAGCAGCGTCGGGGCACTGGGGCCCGACGGCGCCTTCTTTTGGGGAGAGGGCGGCGACGTCGTCAAGATCACCACCGACGGCGGCCTGCGGTGGTCGGCGACCGGCTTCGGGGACGGCGTCTACTCGGTGCGCGCCGCGCACGGAACTCTCCGCACCGTCGCGCTGGGCAATCAGGTCAAGGGAGGGGCGGGAGGGGCCTTTGGTGCGTTCCTCTATATCTCTACGGACGCCGGCCGGACGTGGAAGCTCCATGGCGTGCTGCCCGATGTGCGGGAGTAAACCCGCTGTCTCCGCAGGTTCCCTTGTCCGGGGCCGTTCCCGCCGGTACAGTTCTGCTGTGCTCCGGGCGCTGCTGGCAACGCTGTGTGTCGCTCTCATCTCGTCTGTGGCGCTCACTCCCGACGCGGCACAACTCGTGGTCGTCGTCGCGTCGGTCGCGCTGGTGGCCATCGTCGTCGCGTCGTCGTGCGTCGCGATGGGTACCGCGTGGAACCTCCAGTCGGGGGTTGTCGGGGGCGTGGCCGATGCGTGGTCGGGCCCGTCCGCCACCGGCCAGGCTCATGCTGTTGTTCGCCTAGTTCTCCTGTCACAGCCTCGGCGTTGAGCTGAACGTCGGTCCTCCCGGGCCGCCGTTCTGACCTCAACCATTCCGAGACAACAGGAGAATTCAATGTTTTCGTCGATTCTTGGCCATATCGGCCACCCCTTTTACAGCGCGTGCGCCTGGATCCTCGCGGGCTTCTTCGCACTGGTCCCCAACTTCGCCGTCGCCATCGCACTCTTGACGCTCGTCATCATGACGGTCGTCTTTCCGATCACCCTCCGTGGCACCCGGGCGATGCTGCGGCTGCAAACGCTCAGCCCCGAGATCAAGAGGTTGCGGGCCAAGTACAAGGTGCAGCCCGAGATGACGGCGGTGCAGCAACAGGAGGTGCAACAGCGGCAGCGGGTCGAACTCACCGCGTTGTACAAGGAACACGAGGTCAGCCCGGTCGGCGGGTGCCTCCCCCTGATCCTGCAGTTCCCTATCTTCGTCATTTTGTACGGGACGATTCGTGGCCTCGTCCATCAAGTGGTGCGGCACGGCGTTCCAAGGCCGGATCCGCTGTATGTCGGACACGGGACGCGGATCTTCAAGGCCATAGGGGCGGCGCACGGCCAGCTCATCTCCTTCGGGGTGAACCTCGCCGATTCGGTGCGGACTCCGGGACTGGCGTGGGGATCGAGGGTCCCTCTGCTCGCGCTGGTGCTCGTCGCCATTGCGCTCCAGTACGTCTACATGAAGCGGATGAACGACCGGAGTCCCGCTGGCGCTGTGGCGCGCGAGCCGGCACAGTGGCTGCAGAAAGCCCTCCCGCTCCTTTTGGCCGTGATCTACATCTCGGTTCCCGCGGGAGTGACGGTGTATTTCATCGTGTCGAGCCTGTGCAGAATCGCGCAACAGCACGCGATGTACGGGCACGACCCCCACATTCGGACCTCCGTCGAAATACTGCGGGCGCAATCCGGATCGGGGTGACCGGTACCTGGCAGCCGATAGGGTGCGCACACGGTTTGCGAGGAATCCCTACCCAGCAGTAGCTTCGGCAAACCTAATATTTGGCAACGGATACTCGACGGCGGGCTCGGCACCTGGGGTGATTCCGTACTGCCTCCGAGCAAGATGGGAAGTCGGATTCCTGATGCGCGCGCCACGAATGCGCTGGTCCATTGCCTTCGGTTGCCTCACGATGTGTGTCGTGCTGGCCACATCGAGCTCCGCATCCGTGCGGCCGATTCCGCTCGCCACCTATCACGGCGACAACGCGCGCACGGGGTTCTCCGCGGGGACTTCGATCTCGTCCGCCAATGCGGCGAGCTTGTTGCAGAAGTGGCACGACACCGTCGGTGCGTCCATATCCGATCAGCCGATCGTGGCCAATGGAGTGGTCTACTGGGGCGACTGGACGGGTCACATGCACGCAACCACGTTGGCGGGGACCTCCGTGTGGTCGACGGCGCTCGGCACGGCATCGAAGCCCAAGTCGTGCCCGTACGATTTGGCGACGCAGGGCATCGTGAGCTCTGCGGCGGTCGGTACCGTGGATGGCAAGAATCTGGTCTGGGTTGGCGGTGGGGCTGGGCAAGTTGTCGCGCTCAACGTATCGAACGGCAAGGTCGTGTGGTCGACGCGTCTTGGCACACCACCCGAATATGTCACGTGGTCCTCGCCGACGCTCTACGACGGCAGCGTGTACGAGGGGGTGGCGTCGTTCAACGACTGTCCGGTCATCAACGGGTCTTTTGACCGATTGAACGCCGCCACCGGCGCTATTGAAGCCATCAATCACCTCTCCATCCCATCGAACTGCGTCGGGCCCGGTATTTGGAGCTCGCCGGCGATCGACCCCAGCACCAACTCGATCTATGTGTCCACAAGCAACGCCAACCTGCGCAAGGGGAACGGGACATGCGAGGCTGCTCCGGATCAAGAAGCGATCCTCCGACTGGACGCCACCACGCTGGTCGTCACCGAGCGCTGGCAGGTGCCCACGTCCCAACAGGTATCTGACTCGGACTTCGGCGGCAGCCCCATGCTCTTCACCGCCACCATCGATGGGGTGAATCGCCAACTCGTCGGAGCGGTGAACAAGAACGGCGTCTACTACGTTCTCGACCGGGACAACCTCGCCGCAGGTCCGGTGTGGACCTATACAGCCGAGAGCGCCGCGACGCTGGCCAGCTCAGCCTGTAGCGACGTCAATACCATTTCGTCATCTGCCTGGGCGGGTCCGGGCGCGCCGATCATGGTGGCCGGACTGGCGGTGAAGGGTGCCACCTGCATCGGAACGTTGGCTGCGCTCAATCCGAGCACGGGTACCACCGAATGGCAGGTACCTCTCCAGGGTCCCGTCCTCGGCGCCGTGACTGAGGTGCCGGGACTGGTCGCGGTGGGCGCAGGCGCCCACGTTGACGTGCTCGCCAGCTCCACCGGCGCAACCCTCTTCTCTTACGCCGAACCGAAATCGAAGCAACGCAGCAAGAAACGGGTGATTTTCGGGGCGCCTGTCGGTTGGTTTTGGAGTCCGCCGACCATTGCCGGCCAGTTCCTCTTCGCCGCGAATCAGGACGGTACTCTTCGGGCCTTCTCTCCATGACCTGACCGATGCTTGTCTAGGATCGGTCAGGTGATAAGCGTCATCGTGCCGGTGCGCAATGGCCTGCCGTACTTAGAGGAGCAACTCAGTGCTCTGGAAATGCAAGAGTGCACCGAGCCGTGGGAAGTGGTGGTCGCCGACAACGGCTCAACCGATGCCACCGCGTCGGTGGTGCGGGGGTGGGCCGATCGCAATGGGCTGTTCCGCCTGGTGGACGCATCGGAGGTCAGGGGGCCAGGGGCGGCGCGCAACGCGGGGGTCCGGGCCGCCAAGGGTGACCTCTTGGTCTTCTGTGATGCCGACGATGTCGTGCAACCCGGTTGGCTCAACGCCCACGTGGCCGCTCTGACGGAGTCGGCCATCGTCGGTGGTGTCTTCGATTCTTGGTCGCTCAATGGGCTTGCTGCGCCCTCTCCTCTGACCCACTCCATTCCCTCGGCCCTGAGCCAGTTCGGTTTCCTCCCTGCCGTCATCAGCGCGAATCTGGCGCTGCGTCGGTCCGTTTTCGAGGAGGTCGGCGGGTTCGCCGAAGACCTCATGACCGGGGAGGACATCGATCTGAGCTGGCGTTTGCAGCTCCGGGGGTACACATGCGTGGTGCGCACCGATGCAGTCGTCGCCCGGCGCGCCCGACAAGGATTCTGGGGGACATTCGGGCGGTTTACCGCCTACGGTCGATGCGGCCCCGCCCTCTATCGCCGGTACCGGGCTGAAGGCCTACAGCGCAACCTCGCGCTGGCCGCCAAGACGTGGGCCTGGTTGGCGCTGAACGCACCGAGGCTCGTCCGGACCGAGTTCCGTACAGAGTGGGCCAGCATCGCCGGCTGGAGAACGGGGCGCCTGTTGGAGTCCTGGCGACAATGGACCTTTTTCCCGTGAGAGATGGCGCCGGCTTCGACGGGGGCTACAGGTCCATCTTCCCGTAGAGCTCGACTCCCGGGCGCCAGACATAGCGCAGCTCTCCGTCAAGGAGCCTGCGCTGGCTCACGTACGCCTCCACCGCAGCGACCTTGGCCGGCTTGGACCGCTGCACGCGCAGCAGCAGTGGACGGCGCCGCGTCAGCCGCACGACCGAGCGCGCCAACTGCGCGAGGGTCATGGCCAGGGTTGGTCGAGTCGGGTAACCATCGGGCCACAGACCTCCCGCCGGGTAGACCCGATAGGTGTAGAGCTCGGGCGCGGCGCCGTTCGTACTCTGTCCGGCCCGGGAGCCGTAGACCTCGATCACCGCGCGGCGGGCGGCTCTCGCCAAGGCCCGGTGATCGGGATGGTGGTCGTCGAGCTTGGTGACGAAAACGTGCGACGGGGACAGATCCCGGAGCAACGCGCCGAGGCGCGCCGCCACTTCTTCCTCGTGGTCCTCCAGTGTGCCGTCGGCAAAGCCGAGCTCGAATCTCCGATCGCGTGGTACCGCGAGCGCGTCAAGGGCACTCTGCCACTCACCTCGTCGCACCGTGACGACGTCGTCCACGGCAGGCCGGGGCAGGACGGAATGCCAGCCATTGCCGCCGTCGGTGGCCACGGCCACTGAGGTCGCGTGCCCTCGCTGCGCCACTTCGGCCAACAGAAGGCCACAACCGATGGTCTCGTCGTCCGGGTGTGGAGCGAGCACCAGGGCCGTCCCCCTGACAAGGGTTTCGGTCGCATTCCGGGCCAGGGCGACTTGGGCCCAACCCCACAACGCGCCGACCGGCGGGCGCGTCACATGCCGGCGCACTACCACTGAGCCCGAATAATGCGATCGGGTGTCGACGGTGAACAAGGTTCGGTCACGTACCCGTGCCACTCCCCGAGGAAAGTCGCTCGCGCATCGGTTCGACGGGATAGCGGATGCCCAGCTTTCCCCGCGCCCCGTCGGAGATCCCTCTGACCATGACCGCCAATCTTCGGAAGCGGCCGCCTTTTTCGCGCAGGATCGCCCGTGCGAGCAGCTTGGACATGTTCAGCGGATAGCGACCAAGTCGGTGCTTCACCCGGAAGTGGACATAGAGCATGTTGCGAGTCTCGTAGTAGTACTTCCACAACGGCACTCCGTCGCCGTGCCGAATGGGGTCGTGATCGACCACGGCATCATAGACGACCTGCATGTGGTAGCCCGCCTCCGGGATCCGCCACTGCAGATACTCCGTGTCCTCGGCCCACCAGAACAGTTCCGCCATTGGCACCCCCACTGCCTCGACTATCTGTCGGGAAACGATGAAACCGCACCAGGACGGCCACAATCCACATGTGCCGTCTATTTGTCGCGAGATGGGGAACACGAACGCGGAGCCGGGGTCCCGCTCGGCGACCGCCCACAATCGCTCGAGGCAGGACGCGTCGGGAATCATGTCGTCGTCGAGCACCCAGGCGTGCGCATAGCCGGAGGCGAGAAACGCGCTGAGACCCTCGGCGTACCCTCCCGCCGGCCCGGTGTTGGTCTCCGACCGCAGCACCTCGGTGGGCACCGGTGCGGCGGGTGGAACATTGAGACAGACCGGAGGCCGGCTGGCGTTGTCCACGACGAGCAGAGAGGCGGGCGGAAGGGTCTGGCCGGCAATGGCCTCGAGGCAGCGGGCAAGGGAATCGGGTGCGTTGTGCGTCAGGACGACTGCCATGATCCCCTGTCCGGCGCTTGCCACGTCGAATCTCCCTCTGCCCCCACGGTCGGTGGGCCATTGTGCATCAATCTGGTCGCCACTTTGGCAGGACGCCGACGATCTGCTCACCTCAAGTTCGTCCGACCCCAACTACATCCATGTCATTCCCGCGGTCGCAGCCTCGGGCACGTCTGCGCTCCGCGCCGGGATGCGGTGCCTCTGGCGTTCGCTCGGCTAGCCTTCGGCGTGGCCGTGACGTGGTCGATGCGTGGCCGAAGGACAGGAGCCACGCAAGAGAAGCGGGTCCTCACGATAGCCAATCATCTCGGATCGGTCGGAGGCACGGAAACTGCCCAACTCGCCATCTTCCGCGCCTTGGCCGAACGCGGATGGGCGGTGCATCTTCTCTACGTCAGCCGGGGTGACTTCTGGCCTGAGTGGGAAGCCCTGGCCGCGACGACCACGCAGATCCGAGCCAGTATTCCCACCCGTTCCTCTCCGGCCGGCTCGAGTCTCGCGACCATCGCTGGTGCGATCGCGGGAGTGCGGGAGTCGCCATCGGTGGTCTACGTCCACAACGCCGGAGATCTACCGATCGGCCTCGCAATCGGAGCGGTGGCCCGGGCACGCGTGGTGACCCACCTGCACCTCCCGCCTCCCTTTCGCCAACCCTCTTGGCTGAACGCTCTGCTCCGCCGCAGCAGTGCCGTCATAGTACCCTCGCCCGATACCGCCAACAGGTGGGTTACCGCCGCCGGATTGGATCCGTCAAACGTGTCGGTCATCCCGACGGGCGTCGACACCGATCGTTTCACGCCGTTGGAGGAGAGTCGGCGTCACGGTGTACGAGATGGGATCGGTGTCGCTGGATCGGACCCGATGGTCCTGTTCGTGGGCCGACTCGAACCGAACAAGGGAGCCCATTTCCTCATCGATGCGGTGCACCGCCTCTCGATCAGGGTCCGTGTGGTCCTCTGCGGCACGGCTGAGAGCGATGACTATCTGAAGCAGCTGCAGGAAGCTGCTGCTCCCGGAGATCTGGTGACATTTCTCGGGCAGCGCTCTGACGTCCCCGACCTGATGGCCGCTGCGGACCTGCTCGTCGTTCCCAGCGACTGCTTCGAGACGCAGGGTCTGGTCGTGAGCGAGGCGATGGCGTGCGGGATCCCTGTCGTGGCGTCCGATATCGGAGGCCTCGCCGCCACCATGCGTGGTTTTCCCGAGCAACTCGTACCCGCCGGGGATCCAACGCGCCTCGCAGTGGCCATCGCGTCCTACGTCAGTTGGCGACACGACGATCCGGATCTCGGCAACCGTGCACGCGCCTGGGCCGTAGAGCACATGTCCTTGCGTCGGACGATCGGCGCAGTGGACGAGGCGATCACTGCGGCCCTGCCCCCGTAGGCGGAAATGCCCTCTAGGCACTCAATAGAGCACGGAGCGTGCGGCAGGCACCGGGGGGTAGGGACACCTCTGGCAAACTGTCTGGGTGGCGACAGACACCCTGTATGACCTGCTCGGGGTTCCACGGACCGCCAATAGTGAGGAGATCCGGGCGGCCTATCGCAGACTGAGCAAGATCTACCATCCCGATCAGGGCGGCACTCCGGCATTCTTTCGCCAGCTACAGGTTGCGCACGAAACACTCACCGATCCGATCCGCCGGGCCGCATACGATCGGTCACTCAGGTCGGCCCCAGGGCCCCGGGGACAAGATCGAACCTTGAGCGCCAAGGTGCAAGGGCAAGGTTCCTCGCAATGGAGGCCCACGAGCCAAAGAAGCGGCGATGCCGGGCCAGGCTACCGGCGTCTTACTCGGACGTACCCGGGTGAGAGGGACTACCTGGCTGCAAGCAAGGGGGATCGGCGCCGGCGGGATGTGGCCGCGGTCATTTGGGTCTCATCGGTGATTCTTGCGGCAATCATCGTCGGCATCCTTCTGGAACCGACGCACGGGATCGTGCTGCTCCTCCTCGTCGTTATGGCGGGAGTCGCCTGGCGTCGTCATGAGTCGGTCACAAGGAGGTCGGCAATCCACGACCGCGCCGCCCAAGCATCAGCCGAGATGAGTCGCACAGCCATGGAAGCGGCAGCGAGGCTCCGCGCCAGCCGGGCAGCGGCGACGGAGCACGGTCCGGCGACACGAGACGCTCGAGCGGACGATGCCGGGTCAGCGCCGGAACCGGAACGGGAAGGCCGGGATGCCTCGCCCGACGGTGCGTATGCGTCCCCCGAGGCAGAAGAGGTGATCGAGAAGCCGCTGGCGCGCCCTTCCACCGAACCATTCGGGGATCTCGACGAGATGGCGCGCATGTCGCCGGCACAATTCGAGCATGCGATGTCGACGCTCCTCCAAGTGCTCGGGATGGTGGATGTGAAGCGAGTAGGTGGTGGGGATGACCTCTCCATCGACTTGATGGCCCATGATTCTCTCGGACGCATGGTAATGATCCGCTGCCGGCAGTGCGCGAGAAGTGAGACGATCGGTCTTCCGGACGTGCAGCAACTCATCGATGTCCTCTATCTGTTCCCGCAAGACGTCTGTGTGTTCGTCGCTTCCTCCGAGTTCACTCCCGGCGCCCGAGAGTTGGCGAGCCGCCATGACATTCAGCTGATAAAGGGATCAGAGATCGAAGAGTTGGCCCGGAGGCGCCGTGAACCGGACGGATGAGAGGGCACCCCACTAGCGGTTGTGCGCATTCAGCTTCGCCTCGGACAAGTCGTAGAGCAGAAGCGATACGCCGGTGAACTGCTTGTCTTCTGAAAGCACATAGCCTTCCCGGTCAAGGACCCGCTCGAAGTTCGCGATTCCAGGCACACTGCCGTCCGTCACGAGCCACACGCGGCGGGGAAGGGAATCGGAGAATGCCGGGTGCAGCGATAGGTCGAAACCCTCGACGAAGCGTTGACGAACCCCTAGCTGGGGCCAATGCGGAATGGGTCGAGCCTCGCCTGCCAGGTAGGAGTCAACGGCGGCGGTAATGGCGTGATCGGGTAACGCGATGACGTCCCCATTCTGCACGTGCTGGGCCGCGTAACGCGCGGGGCTCTGAAGGTCTTCCTGAAGTGCGGCGGCCGAGTTCAGGTACCCAATTGTAAGGACGACGGCCGCGACGACGCCGAAGAGTCCCACGACACGGTTCAGTGCTCGTCTATTCGACGTCGGTCCGGCAGAGTGGCGTGGATCAAGGATCGCGGGGAATGCCCGCACACATATGAAGGCCACCAATAGGGCGGCACCGGGCGCCGATGCAGCGACATAGCGATTCGCATAGATCGGGTGGATGAATGACGCGATTGAGAGAACCACAGTGGGAAGAAGTGTCCAGCCAAGTGTGACGGCAAGGATGTCCCGATCCCGGCTGAGCCGATCGGCGACGGCGCGGCGAACATCCCGATTCCACACCGCTGCCAACTTGGCCAGAATGACAACCGCGATGACAAGCAGCACGAAGTCGTACAGCACACCGATCAAAGGACCGCGCAGCTCTGACGTGAGCCTGCCATCCGCCGACCGGCCCGAGATCCAATTGACCTGACCCACTTCACCGATGCTTGCGACGATCCACGCGCCGCAGGCGACGGCGAGGAACGCGATGGGAACGAGCAGGTCACGTATGCGCTGTGCCAACAGCTTCGGGCGGACCAAGAGGACACAGAGCAGCATTGAGAAAGGAGCGAGGAGCGAGAACAATTGCATCGCCGTCGCAAGCAACGACAGAACACTGAAGGCCCAGAGCCATCGGGGACGAGGTTCTTCAAGCCACCTGAACAGTGCGATGGCTGCAAGTGTCACCAGCAGGGCGCTTAGCTCGTAAGGCCGGGCATTGAGGGATTTGAGAACAAGGAGCGTGCTCGTTGCGGTCAAGACCGCTGCGATGATGCCGCACCATCTCCCGGCCAGGCGCAGGCCAGCTACGCCTGCCGCAACAATGGTGCCAAAGTAGGCGAGGACGGACAGCAGACGAACGAACGAGATGTCCCCCGAAATCATCGACCAGAAGTGCACCAAGACGTAGTAGGGCAAGAGGACCAGATCAACGTGCAACGACTGGGCCCAGAGGTTCGACCACGAGAGATGGGCCGAGTAGAGGGTGGCACCCTCATCGGCGAACATCGACTTGTCGAGCCACGGCAGCAGGCCGAGGGATGCGGCAACGGCTATGCCGATGACGGCAACCGTCCCGGTGTGGTCGGCTGCGGCGGCCCGCGTTCGTCCGGATTCGGGCTTGACTGCCGAACCCACATTCACTTCGTCGACCCTGACTCCCACCGGCACACCCTTGAGACGATTCCGGTCACAAGCTACGCGACATCTCTCACAGGGGTGAAATGGATTCCAGGCGCCGTCCGTCGCCAAAGGACCTCGGCGGTCCCAAAGCTCAGGAACCCGCCGGCTTGATGCTTATTCCACTCAGGATCAAGAGACGGCGGTGCGCACTGGCGTTTGCCGCGGTGGCCAAACCGATCTGATTGATCCCGCGGTGAAGATGCAGTTCCACCGCAATGGTGTCATGGCGGACGGTCGTACGAATGTCGTGTCCATTTGATTGCGTCAAGGTCAGGGTTGATTGCGGGACCTTCGGAACCTCCTGAAGCCGGAGTTGGACGGGTTGTGCAGCCGTGGTGAACAGGTAGAGGGACCCGGTGTTGCGGAGAAAGGGAACATCACCGTAAGCGTCGGTGCTCCACCCACCTCCGGGCAGGACACTTACTCCGGGCACCGAACTCTCGAACCTGGGTGGGTCAACCCGGATGGTTGTGGCATAGCGCGGTTGGATCGAGAGGACCATGTTGCTCTGCTGGACGTTGACCATCCCATCGTTGGGCGAGGTGTAGCTCGTTCCCCGTTGCGTGATGGAGGCACACGGACGATAGGAGGGAACGAGTTTACTGGTGGCGTTGTCGACGTTGAAGTCGTTGAGCACCCCTTTGTAGTGTTCGTGCTGCAAGCCGACCCACAGGGGATATTCGATGTAGACCCAATTGCCCAATGCGGCCTGGGTGCACGTCGACTGCGCCAACATTGTGGTCACCGTCTGATAGGCCGGCGCTTCCTGTGATCCCGGCGGATTGCTCGAACCTCCGAAATAGGAGGTCAGATAGGAACCATGAAAGTGCAACGGGGGGACGAGCGGCGTTTCGGTGTTGTCCAGCAACTGTGGAAGGCAGGAGACGACCAGCCCGGCCAGCACGAGGGTCGTGAGTCGACGAGGGAAGAGGCTCAGGGCGACGGCGATGGGCACAGATACGGCCACAAAAAACGGGAGTTGGTACCGGACGTTGTAGGGGGCCCACTTGTCGATGCCCGTGAACAGAATGAATCCGCAGCCCAAAGTGAGCGCCCACAAGAGCGGCACCCGCAGATGGCGACGGCCGCGGGCGACAGCGAAGAGCAATACGAGGGCCGCCGCCACCGCCAGGAGGATGTTCCAAGGATTCGCCCCGTACTCGGGGGCGCGTTGGTAGACCCTCCAGTCACCCAGGAGGAAGGGATTGACGTTCTGCTCGGTCCCATACGTGTAATGCTGATTGGTGAAGGAAACACCGAAGATCGAGTAGACATGCCGTAATGCGCCCAGCACGATCTTGCTGACATAGGTCTGAATGCCTGCGACACCGTCGCCGATCTGGAAGTTGGCGGCTGTGGCCCGGTCGACATTTGCTCCAAAGCCGGAGATGGTGAGAGGCGAACTGATCAGGCTCTTCGTCGTGGGACCGACGAAGGTGCCGAAGAGCTGATCGGTTTGGGCGAGAAAGACCCCAACGATTGCCAGGGCGCTTCCGCCGATGATCAGAACCTGTGCCATTCCATTTTGCAGGGCCTCTCGCAGATCCCCTGTCCTTACCTGTCGGTAGACGGCTAGCGCGAGTAACGCCACCACGGCGGGCCCTATGATGGCGGTCATCGTGGATTTCGCCATGAAGATGAGGCCCACCGTGGCGCCGAAGGCCATGGCGCTGTACACCCATTTGCTCCGGATCGAAAATGTTGTCGTGATGATCAACAGGCCGATGCCGGTCGCCGCCGCAAAGAAATCATTGTCGGTATTCGCACTCAGCAGAATTCCTGTGGGAATGGTGGCGCAGAGGACCGAAGCCGTGATCTGCGTCGAACGCGATGCACCGAGGAGTCGAGCCAATTCGGAGACGCCGATGATGCAGACAACTGCAGAGAAAAGCTCCATACAGTTGTCGAATCGATCGGTCCCGGCGAGAAGGTGCAGGTGGGCAAGGTTGTACTCGGAAAGCGGTGAGAACTCGACCTGGGCCAGATAGTGGGTGGCGAAGGGAGTAACCGACCGGTCCTGGATCCAGTGTTCGACCCGAACGAGGTGGTACACCATGGAATCGCCATAGGAAGGCCGATAGAGGAATGCCGTGATGACGAGTACGACGAATATCAGCGAGATGACGGCGAGCCAGATGAGATCTTCAGCGCTCCATCGCCGGGCGTGATCCCGCAGTTTGAGCTGGCCGCGACGATAGGTCCTCGCTCGCTGCACGAAAAGGGCGATCTGTGACCTCGTCAAGAACAGCAGGACGACGACGACGATGGACCAGGCGACTTCCACAGTGCCGGCCGTGAAATGGTGGCCGGCGCTGCTCAGCTCGGTAATGAGCAGCAGCAGCACCTCGAACGCGAGGAACGCCAGAACGAACGTGCCCCGGATCGACAGACTGTCGAAACCGAGGCGGGCACGGTAGGCCGAGAGCACCAGCCACAGGAGGCCGAGCGATGCGATCAGGAGCAAGAGCACGAGAAGTGCTTATCTGAACGTCAGGCGCAGCGAGAGTAACCGCCAGCCTACGCACCCAATCCCGGCGGCCTGGACACCGTGCACGTTACGTACTCCCCCCTCCAGCCTACGAGACTGAATCTTTGCACAGTCTCGTTCCCACACCGTCATGGTTGACGGCACCATCGGGACCAAACAGTCATAGTGCAGGAAGGCTGCCGTGTCGACCCGGATGATGGGGCAAGCGATGGTCACGGCGTGCGCGTGAGCGATGGGGGCCGCGGACTCAATTGCTCGACGGGTGAGGGCGCGCTTCGGATCCCGGTGCCGTCACCAGAGTCGCTACCTCCGCCATGGTCAGAGACTGCATGCCCTCGGAAGTGGCAAGCCGGTCGAACTCGTCCAGCAGTTGCCCGAGCATGGAGAAATTCTCCGCATGGTGCTGCGAAAAGTTGTGCGGGTGCCACCACATATGGAAGATGCGGCCATGACGCGCCGCGTGGCGCAGTCCGGACACCAGGCGCGCCCGGCGCAACGGTTCGAGTCGCTTCCGGCTCGGGTCGAACGGCCGCATGAAGGCGCTGGCCGGAATATCGCAGAGCCCCGACGGCCCGAGCACCTGGTTCCATGCTGTCGTGGGTGGGGGGGCGGTCCCGAAATAGGCTTCCGCCAGCCGGGCACCGCGGCGCACCATACTGCGGTCGCGTCCACCGCCCCGGGATTGATGGCTCCACGTGCGCTGTGGGCCGCGGATGCTGCGGAACCCGAGGTCGAGGACTGTCTGCGCGTAGGCGGGGTTCCACTGATTGCGAGGGAGGACCAGGCTTGTGAGCTCGAGGCCGCGCCATCGGGCGATGGATTGCGCTGCGGCCAAGTCCGCTCGGAACGTGGTCTCGCTTTGGCCTGGCTCGAGACAGTAGTAGTGCGAGAACGTGTGGGACCCCACCTCCTGTCCGGCGGTGGTGGCGATCACTTCGACGAGCGAGCCGGCCAGGTGCTCAGGGTCGTGTTCCTCGTCGGGGCCGATGGGCTCCGCGTACGGATCGAGATCGACGCGCGCGTAGGCGGGCCGTTCGGTGGGCATATGGGCCTCAACGTCCTGGCGTTCGGAGGCAAACAGGAATCCGACGGTGGCCCAGGTGGCGTGGATGTCGCGCGCCGCGAACATACCGGTCAGATCCACGACGGCCCGCCGGGCCTCGGTGAGGCGGCGATAGAGGGCGTCTTCGCGCCGGACGTGATCGCGTAGTCCCCAGTGCAGCTCAAAATCGAGCGAAATGACCATGGCTCCGGGCTGGTTGGGCACCCTGTTCGCCTGTGCTCCTTCGTGGCCTCGCTTCATCTGACCCCCTGGCGCCACCGGCGCCACAGGTAGCCCCACAAGGTGGGATGGTAGTAGAGGCCCGAACCGGAAGCTATGCCCTCCCTCGGTTGTCCGAGAGGTGCGCCCGCCATCACATTGTCGACCTGGGCACCGAGCAACGGCAGGCCGTGGACGAGTTGCAAGTAGGGGTAGGTGGACAACGAGTCATCGGCTGTCACGTCGAAGGTCGTCTGGGCCAAGATCCCACCGGTGTCGATGCCAGGATCAACCAGGTGCACGGTTGTCCCCACCCATTCGGGGTGACCTTCCGCCAATGCCCAGTAGCCCCCGTGCACCCCCCGGTAGCGGGGGGTGATGCCGGCGTGCACGTTGACGACCGGGCACCCGGCGGCCTCGAGCACACGACTGGCGATGATCCGAGTCCCATTGACAATAACCATGGCGGGTTGCAGCGCGAGAAGGAGAGCTACCACGTGCTCGCCGTTCACCGATGGCACGCGGTGCTGGGGTTCCCAGGGGGTGTCATCGAGCGATGCGGCGTGGAGAATGGCCTCCCGGCGCCGCGCTCCGTGACGGTGGAGGACCGGTTGCAACAAGGTGACGAAGATGACCTGGCCGGCGGCGGCCACCCACCCCACGCGCCGCGCGCGCCGCAAGGTCAGACGGAGGCGCGACGGCGGATCCTCCATCACCATGACCAGGTCGGCGACCTTGGAGGACAGGTAGTTGGCGACGATGTTGGTGCTGTCACCCGGGCCGGCCAGCAGGACCAGTCGCGGCGTGCTGGGTGCGCAGTTCTCCGTGTCCCGCATTGTCATCTCCTCGAGATGGGGGCTTGCGTCGTGACCGACCTCGGGCGCAGGGCGCGGCCAGGCCGGGAGGCGCCGAACTGCCGGTTCGGGAGAAAGCCGGCGGCACCGTCGATCACCAATACCATGCCGATGGCGAACGGTACCCCGATGAGGGCATCCGTCGGGTAGTGCCAGCGCATCACTACGACCGCGACGATCATCAGGGCGACGGCAAGTGATCCCAAAAGCGCCATAAGTGGGCGAATGCTGCGAGGCACCGCCAGCACCCACGCGGTGCTGACACCGGCGATCACGACGACAGAGCCCGAGGCAAAGCTGAGCTCGCCTACATACAGGCGATGCACTACGGGCTTCATCAGGAGGCCGTTGACGGCAGCTGCGGCCGCGGGACCGACAAGACAGGCCAGCGCCCGCGCGTGCAGCCGTTGTCCCCTGAACAGGGCAATCATCGCGGCACCGATGGAGCCGAGCGCCAGCGCGGCGATGGTGCCCAGCCAGGCAACCACACGGAAGAACGGCGAGTTGGGCGACGGCGCGAGTAGAGAGAAGCCCCAGCGATCGATCGCGGTGGGACCGGGATGAACATGTACGTACGCGGCAACGGTCGCAGTGACCGCCAGGCCTGCCGCGCCGACGGTCAACGCGACCAGAGCCCCAGCAGTGCGGTGCCGCGTGGGGTGGGGTTGGGCGCGCACCGTCACTGCAACTGCTGGAACCAGGCCACAGTGGCGCGCAATCCATCGAGCAGCGCAATGGGATGGACTTCGGGGAACAGCCGCTGCAATCGGGTCTGGTCGGCCTGCGAGTGCGGTACGTCGCCGGCCCGCGGCGCCAGGTGGTCGCAGAGGAGCGGATGCCCGACGACTTCCTCCAGGAGCGCGATCACCTCCAGGAGGGAGACGCGCGAGCCGTAGGCCAGATTCACGGGCTCGGCATCGGTCACCCGGCGGCGAATGGCGTCGCTCAGCACGGATACCACAGTGCCGACGAAGGTGAAGTCGCGGGTCTGGGTGCCGTCCCCGTGGACGGGGAGGGCGCGCCCGGACAGGGCGCACGAGACGAAGGTCGGCACCACTGCGGCGTACGCGTGGTCGGCCGGCTGGAGGGGGCCGAAGACATTGAAGAACCGAAAAGCCAGCACCGGGAGCTCGAACGAGTGCCCGTAGGAGAGTGCGTAGGCCTCGGTGGCGAGCTTGCTGGCGGCATACGGGCTGACCGGCCGCGGCGCCATGTCCTCCCGCTTGGGGAGAGCCGGATTGGCGCCGTACACGGACGAGGAAGACGCCACGACGACATGGGGTATCCCGTGGCGCCGCGCCGCCTCCAACACCATGACGGTTCCGGTTGCGTTGACATGATGGGTGGCCAAGGGGTCCGCAAGCGAGCGGGGCACCGACGGCCGGGCGGCCAGGTGCACAATGGCCTGTGCTCCCACCATGGCACCGTCCAGATCCTCCGCGGTCAAGATTGAGCCCCTCTTGAGCTCGACGGATGGTGAACCGGCAAGGTTCTCGGGCGACCCGGTCGAGAGGTCGTCGAGAGCCACGACGTGATCGACGAAGTCCGCTTCGTCGAGCGTCCGACACAGATGTGCTCCGATGAATCCGGCGCCGCCGGTGACGACGACTTTCACCCCGGGATGGAACCGGTCACACTCGACGCGATCGCGCCCCTTCGGTCAACCCTCGACTTGGCCACTGGGCGCCAGTTGCTTTGGAGCCGAAGCCCGGGGGCTCGCGACTGAGATGAGCGGGGACGGTGGCCCCTCGAGCCTGGTGCCGGCAATGGCGAAGAGGAGCCGTCGCACCTCATCGCCGTCGCCTCGATGGGTGGCCGCGGTGAGATCGCCCATACACGACTCGAACCATTCGGAGGGCGCGGAGATGGGGATGAGCCGGGCGATGAACGGGTGCTCGGTGCCGAGGACCTCTTCCTCGGGCTCCCGCAGGTCCTCTTGCAGCTTCTCACCCGGACGGATGCCGACGACCTTGATCGGGATGTCCACGTCGACCCGGGCGCCCGACAGCTCAATCATCCGGCGGGCGAGATGCATGATCGACACGGGTTCGCCCATCTCCAGCATGAAGATGTCGCCACCCTTGGAGAGGAGGGCTGCCTGCAGCACCAGCTGGACGGCCTCCTGCACGCTCATGAAGAACCGCGTCATCCTGGGGTCGGTCACGGTGACCGGGCCACCGGCAGCGATCTGCCGGGTGAAGGTCGGGATCACGCTGCCCCGGCTGCCGAGGACGTTCCCGAACCTCACCGCGCAGTAGGCGTTGTCGGCCGGAGCCTTGCTCAAGAGCAGCTGTTCCGCTGCCCGCTTGGAAGCGCCCATGACGTTCGAGGGCCACACGGCCTTGTCGGTGGAGATCAGCACGAACTGGCGGACTCCTACAGCGGCCGAGGCTTCGATCACGTTGAGGGTGCCGAACACGTTCGTCCTGGCCGCCTCGACGGGATGGGCTTCGAGGACGGGCACATGCTTGTGGGCCGCCGAGTGCAGGACCACGTCCGGCCGGTACTGCTCGAACGCCGCGAAGAGGGCGTTGCGGTCGGTGATGTCGACCAGGGACTGTTGGCACGGCCCATCGAGCGAAGCGGCCGCATCGTGAATGTGCGTCTCGTCATGGTCGAGGAGGACGAGGAGCGCGGGATTGAAGCCGGCGACTTGCCGGCAGATCTCCGAACCAATCGATCCACCCGCACCGGTGACCAGCACTCGGTGACCCTCGAGCGACCGGCGCACGCCCTCCAGGTCGGTGGCGACCGGGGTCCGCCCCAAGAGGTCTTCTATGGTCGGCTCGCGGGCCCGTCGGATGGCGAACATCCCCGTGGGTCCCTTGGTCACGTCGCGCATGGTGGGCAGCACCTTCATGGTGATGCCCGCTGCCTCCGCCGACGTCAAGACGTTGGCGATCACCTCCGGCGACGGGTTTGGCATGGCCAGGAGTACTTCTTGGATCATGTACCTGCTGACAGAGTCAGGAATATCGGCGATGCCCCCGACGACCGGGACCCCGACGAGCGACATGCCGTGCACGGAGGTGTCATCCTCGAAGATGGCCACGGGGACCAGGCCGGCACCAGGAGATCGCAGCATCTCGCGGATGGCCGCTGCCGCGGCATCTCTGCTTCCGACGATCGCGACCCGTAGGCCACTTCCCCTTGAGCCCCGTTGCCAGGCGAAAATGCGCGAGTGGAAGCGGATCACGCTCATGCCGATGGATGCGAACAGCAGCCCGATCAACACCACCTCGGGATGCACCAACTGATAGCCGGCGATTCTGATGAGCGGATAGATGATGAGCAGGGCCAGGGCCACCGCGGCGGTCGAGAACACCAATTGGCGCGCTTCTTCGAGGCCGGCGTGACGCCAGATCCGACCGTACAATCCGAATATCTGGTTGGACGCCAGGGTGACGACCAATACGAGCAGTACGAAAACGGCGAAGTGCCATCCGTACGCGGCCGGGGCGACGTGACGCCAGTAGAAGACCTCTGAGGCACCGTAGGCTGCCACGACGCAGGCGGTGTCGAGCACTATGAAGAGCAGCCTCGCCCGAACCCTGCTCGCCAGGACCGCTATCCGTTGTCCGAAGTCCTCGGACCACCGCGTCGCTTGTAAGGCCGGTGCAGCGTCCGGCTCTGAAGGATCCCGCTCGGATTCCGCCGCGGTCACTTCNNTCCACGCGTCCGGCCCTATGTCCACGCATCCGGCGCAGCCCTCACATCGGAGCGTGTGCTCCGTGTCCACCCGCATTCTGGCCCCCGTCTGTACCGCGGCCCAGGCGCTGACCCCGGCCTACGTCTCCGACAAGCGTTTCCGCTTAAACCGTATGCACCCCACGACAAATGTAGCGCATGACCCGGGCCCTGACATTTCCGGCGCGTGAAAGCTTTACACGGCGTATCGAGGATGATTGGGGAAGCGTGCTTTTGGGTATACAGGCCGCTGACCAGGTGAATATCTCATTAGGACTTTTGGCCCATATCCAGGCACGTCATTGAACTCGAGTGAGTCACTGGGTAGAATGTTGTGCCAGGGATCAGGGGTCGTCAGGGGTCGGGAGCGCGATGGAATGGATCGATTATCGGGAAGCACTCATCCGGGGCATATGGCTCATGGTGGTGCTGGCGATCGCCGCGGCGGCGATCGGATTCGTCCTTCCCAAGGGCGTGTTCTACCCGCAGTACAAGACAACCACAGCGGTCGGAGCTCCGCCCGTCGGTAATAGCGCCAGCAGTGACATTCCGGCGGGGGTGACAACCGACCAAATCCAGTACTTCGCGGTCGAGGACTCGGTGTTCACCCAGGCCGCCGCTCTGGCGCACATCGACCAGCCGCAATATGTGCTGCGGGGAATGATCGCGGTTAGCGGACCGTGCAGCAACTGTTCGTCGGGTGGCGGCTTGCCCGGCATCGTCAATGTCACCGTAACGGCACCGACCGCCGCCGAGTCGGCGACGCTCAACGTGGCCTTCGACAATGCATTGGCCCAGGGGATCGAGAATGGGGCGAAGCTCCTCAACAACGGGAACTACGTGAACACAGGGTTCACGATCCTGGAGACGACGGAGCCCAACTTCGCCGTCGCAACCACGAGTAAGATCCAGTCCTTCAACAGCCGGCCCGTGCGTGTGATCACGGGCGCGTTGATCGGCCTCATCCTGGGCATCTTGGTGGCTCTGGTTCGGATGCTCCTGGACAAGCGTGTGACCTCGGGCCGCCGAGCCCAAGCGGCGATCGGCTACCCCATTGTCGGCGAGATCCCTGCGAGCACGAGCGAGTCCGGGGAGGCGTATCGCATGCTATGGCTCTCGGTATTCCGTGAGCCGCTCCCCGAGCCGGTGGACCAGGTCGACCCATGGCTCGATGGGGTCGACCTGATGACGGACGACTCGTGGCCCGGGTTGGAATCATGACGAGCGCTGTGGATCGCACGCTTCGGGTTCCTCCGTTGGAACTGCCTGGCGGCCGGCACATGGCCCGCCGGACCGTGGTGATGGTGGCGTCCCCCGGAGCGGAGCCCACCCGCGCCGAAGTTGTGCTCAACCTCGCCACCGTCTGCGCCGAAATCGGGCAGCGGGTGGCGGTGGTGACCACATCCGGGGTGGAGGCCGCCGAAGGCGGCATCGATGCTCTGACGGCAATCGGACCTGTGGTGTCAGAGGACGGCGACCGCCGCCTGATCGCACCCCTCAAGGCGTCCGAGGTGCAGGGCTTCCTCGAGGACACCCAAGTTCCGGGTGTGGCGCTGGTAGACCTCAAGCACTTCGTCGCGCACCCGACACAGGTGGTGATTCGTGTGCCGGGGGTGCTTTCCGCTCTGCGCGAGATCGTCGACGTGGTGATCCTTGATGTTCCATCTTTTCTCACCGTCCACCACGGCCAGGCGTTGGCCCCACTGGCGGACGTCGTGCTGGTCGTGGGAGAGCGCCGCTTGACCACCTTGGACCAGTTGCGTCGGACCAGAGCCATTCTGAAGCGCCTGGGCGCGCCCGTCGTCGGCATGGCGCTCACCGCTGACGGCGGCAGCGACGAGCCTGAGCCTGACGAAGTGGACGATTGGGACAATGATTGGGACAATTGGGAAGGCAGCTTCTGGAGATCCGACAAGCCGTCGACTGAGTCCACAGAGTCCACAGAGGCCGCGGGGACGCGCACCGACGACACAGCGGCGAAGCCGGGGAAACACCGCCGGCGGCGAACTGTGGTCGATCATGCGCCAACCGAGTTCGGGACGCGGTCCGAACAGTCCGATGACGCCCACGCACCCACGCTTCCGGAGGCCTGAGCCGGCCGAGCCGCCAGCATGACGTCGGTCGGACGGCTCCTCCCATGGTCATAATCGCCCTTCTCATCGCGGTGGGCTTGTACGCCCTCGGACGGGTCGTCATCGGGCGGGTCGCAGTAAATGACCCCTGGCTGACCAAGGCCCTGACCGCCTGCCTGGTGCTCCACCTCCTCTGTGCTCCGTTGCAGATCTGGGTCGTCGATCACATCTACGGGGGAATTGCCGATTACACCCGCTACGACACGCAGGGAGCGGTGCTGGCGGAGGGCTTCCGTCACTTCAATTTCTCGTTGGCACCGGCACATCTACAAGGCATCGTGTCCGAGGGCTCGGTCAGCATTGTGGCCGGGGTGGTCTTCGCCATCATCGGGGTCAACCAGCTGGGAGCGTTCTTCGTCTTCAGCTGGCTCTCCTTCATCGGGATCATCTTCTTCTACCGGGCCTACACGACCACCTTCGGCGGAGCCGGCCGTCGCCGCTATGGGTACTTGATCTTCTTTCTTCCGACTCTCGTCTTTTGGACCGCCGATGTGAGCAAGGAAGCCATCATGACCTTCCTGCTCGGCTTGACCGCCTACGGGGGTGCCCGGGTACTCGCCCATCGGAGCGGCTACTGGCTGATCCTTCTCGGCTCGGCGGGCGGCGTCTTCATCCGGCCGAACGAGACGTTGCTGGCTCTGGGCGGGTTCACGCTGGCGATGCTCATCCGCCCCGCCAACCCCACTGTCCGGCTGGAGGGGCCCCGCCGGACAGTGGGTCTCATCTTCCTGGGCTCGCTGCTGGGCGTCGCCATTTACGTGACACTGCATTTCTTGCCTGGGACCAACGGCTCGCTCTCGCTCACGCAGATCTCCCAGAACAACAACACGGGTGTTGGCGCAGGGTTCGGGAGTAGCAACCTCAGCTACTCACCGAGCATCCTCGCCTACCCCAAGGATGTCTATGCCCTGTTCTTGGACCCGCTGCCCTACAACGCACATGGGAGTGGGCAGCTGGTGAGCGCGGTAGAGAACACCGTGTTGCTGGGCGTAGTGCTCGCCTCTCTCCGTCAACTGCGTTTCGTGCCCCGCGTACTGTTGGCCCGGACGTACGTGGCCATGTGCCTGCTCTTTACGGGCGCGTTCGTGTACGCCTTCGCCTCGTTGGGGAACGCCGGATTGATCGACCGCGAGCGCGTGGTGATGATGCCGTTCTTTCTCGTGCTGGTCTGTATCCCGCGTGGAGCGAAACATCGGGGTCCGCGCTACGAGTGGGAGCTGCCGCGGAAGGTCCGTCTCCAACGCCGGAGGGATATGGCATTCCGCGGCGGCCCCATCCGTCCGCGCCGCGCCGCGCCATCCTGAGGTAGCCCTATCGATTGCAGGGCAGCTCGCCACCGCTCGGCCATGAGGTCGAGGGTGAACTGCGACTGACATCGGCTGCGGGCCGCCGATCCCATGGCCGCTCGCCGGGCGGGATCGTCGAGGAGTTGGCCCACCGCGTCGACCATGGTGGCGACGTCATCGTCGACGATCATGCCCGTGCGGCCGTCGGCGAGCACCGCATGGGCCCCGGGCACCGGGGTCGACACGGCCGGCAGTCCGCTCAGCCCCGCCTCTATGAGCACACCCGGCATCCCTTCTCCCGTAGGCAGGCCGGTGAAGACCAGCACGTCGGATTGGCGGAGGAGTTCTGGGACGTCCGCTCGAGAGCCGAGGAACTCCACGTCGTGCTCGGGCGCCCTGCCCGCGACGCGGTGCGCCAGAGGTCCGTCCCCGATCATGAGGGCACGAAACGCCTGCCCTTCGGCGCGCAGGCGGGTCACGACGTCGATGAAACGATCGGGCTGCTTCTGGGGTGTCATGGCACCGACGAAGACGATGGTGACCGGTGCGGCGGCGCCGGGTCCTGGCGACCGGGGATGAAACAGCGCGTCGTCCCTTCCGTTCGGTATCACGACTGCCAGCCTGCTGTGCACCCCGAAGCGCTCGGTGCACTCCTGCAGCACCTCGTCACCTACCGCCACAACCAGGTCCGCACGGGCCATTAGGCGCCTCCAGAGCCACTCGTGGAGCGGTGTGGGTGGCCCGGCATAGGTACCGATGACGCAGTAGGCCAGCGGATGACCGGTCCCGATCAGCGCCGGCAAGGCGTACTTCATCGCGTCGCCGCCGTGGGCCACTACCCCAGCCGGGTCGAGTCGAGCCAACGTGCGTCGGAGGCGCAGGGCGAGTGGTGGATGGAATCCCTCCGCAGCCTTGTCGCCCCCGGGGAAGCCGAGAGCCACGTCGATCCGCACCTCGGGTGGACCGTCGAAGAGCCCCACTAACCGGTGGCGGATCACACCCGGATCGTCGAGCCGGTCGACCAGGATCCGCGCCGCGCGCTGGGCACCTCGGCCGAGCGGGGAGGGGATGATGTGCACCACCAGCGGGCAGTCGTCGCTCCCGCCCTGCGCGCTCATCTCCGAAGGTCCTCCTATGTTCGGCGCAAGCAGCGGCACCCTAGCAGCGGAGGTGTTGCGGGGCCTGGCGAACGGGTGGTTCCGCTACTATCTCCGCCCCTGGGGCGGCGAAGCCATCCGGCCTCCCGCTCCCGTCGTCGCCGAGCTCGGGGGAGTGCATGCGGACATTGCTGGTCGCCTTCGAGTATCCCCGTCCGACCGGTGGTGGGGCGTGGGTGCTCCTCGCCCCGATGGCGGCGCCGTGAGGGCGCTGCTGGTGGCCGACAACGTGCCGTGGCCTACTCTCGGGGGCGGCCTCATACGCCTGGCCCAAGTGGTGGAGACTACGGCGTCGGTGGCCGACCTCGACCTGTTCGTCCTGCACGAACCGCGTCGCACGAAGGTGGTGGTGCCCTCCGAGGTCCGGGTTCATCGCTCGACGGGCGCACCGTACCCCCGCAATTCGCGCCAGCTGCGGTGGCGACTGGAATGGGCACTCCGTCGAGGGATGCCGCTCGAACTGGCCATGGCACGCGCCGACCTTGCCCCCCAACTGGCCCTGCGCGACTGGGCTCGCCCGCCCTACGACGTGGTGTGGTTCTCGACGGCACCCATGTTCGAGTGGACCGGTCGACCCGACTTCGGACCGACCATTGTGGACCTGATGGATCTCGAGGACGAGAAGGCTCGCCTACGGTCCGGCTTGTTGGCCGACCGTTTGCGACGCGGGGAACCCGAAGGTTCGGTGCGCGATCGCATTGCGTGGCTCCAGGCCAGGCTCAATGGCCGCGATTGGCGCCGTTACCAACACGCGATGGCCGAGCGCGTGGAGCGGGTCGTGGTCCCGAGCCGCGAAGACGCTGAGCGCTCCGGGCTGGCCAACGTCGACGTCATCCCCAACTCGTACCCTCGGCCGCACCGACCGCTCGGGAACCCCTCGATGGCCGGTCCGCCGGTCATCCTCTTCCAGGGCAGCCTCGACTACCCCCCCAACATCGACGGGGCGAAGTGGCTGACGAACGAGATCGCTCCCCGGATCCGGGCCGCCGTCCCAGGGAGCGAGGTGCGACTGGTCGGTCGAGCGGCCACCAGCGTGAAGTGGCTGCATCAGGCCGGAGTGGTGAACGTGGTGGGCCAGGTCCCTTCCATGGAGGACGAGCTGGCGCGGGCATCGGTGGCCGTCGTGCCGGTCCGTTACGGCAGTGGGACCAGGGTGAAGATTCTCGAGTCCTTCGCGCACCGCGTCCCGGTGGTGTCCACCACGGTGGGCGCCGAGGGGTTGGACGTCGAGGACGGTGTGCATCTCTTGTTGGCCGACGACCCCGTGGAGTTCGCTGCGGCCACGGCGAGGCTCCTCGGCGATGCGACGCTCCGGGTGCGCTTGACCGATGCGGCCAGGGAGCGCTACCTCGACCGCTACGACGGTCGAGCAGCCGATGAGGAGCTGCGGCGCCTTCTCGTGGAAGTGGCCGGGTCGAGGACCCTCTCGTAAGCCTCCAACGTCTTGGACACGACCGCCCGGTCGTCGAACTCGACCTCGGCCTTGCGCCGGGCGCGGGCGCCCATTCGCCGTCGGCGCTCGGGGTCGCCCACCAGCTCCTCGATTGCCGCAGCCAGCCGTACGTGGTCGCGGAGCGGAACGAGCAGCCCGTTATCCCCATGGGAGACAACCTGACGGCAGCCTCGTATGTCGGTAGCGATCACCGGGAGGCCGCACGCCGCCGCTTCCATGGCCGATCGGGGGAAACCTTCGCGATAGGAAGGCAGGACGAAGAGGTCGAAAGCCGAGTACACGTCCTCAATGTCGTCCCTGGCTCCGGCGAAGACGATGGGGGCGCGGCGGCGGACGTCGGCCAGGTCCTCGGTGGAGATGGCGTCGGACTTCTCCGGATCGCTTCCCCCCACCACCACGAAGACGATGTCCGGGTGGGCGTCGCCAAGACGCTCGGCGGCGGCGAAGAGCTCTCGGAAGCCCTTCTGCCACACCAGTCGCGCCACCGTCCCGACCACCACCGCGTCGACATCGACGCCCAGGCGGGCGCGGGCCCGTTTGCGGGCATGATCGTCGGGAGCGGGCCGGAAGCGCTGCAGGTCGACGCCATTGCCCAGAAGCACGAGCTTTTCCCTGGGAATGCCGAGACGGGTCAGCACCTCGAAGTCCTCGGGGTTCTGGACCAGTTCGGCTCCCGAGCACAGTGACGCCGCTCGCTCCAACGTGTACACGACGGAGCGGAGCACTCTGCGATCGTCGGGGCTGGCGTAAAGACCGTGCACGGTATTGACCACGCCCGGAACACCTGCGGCGCGAGCTGCCACGCGACCGTAGAGACCTGGTTTGGGGTTGTGGGTGTGGACGATGTCCGGCTTGAGCCGACGGAACACGCGCCACAGTTCGGCCAGCGCCAGCGCGTCGTGGCCGAGAGCGCGGGACCGGGTGGCGTGGCGTAGGGGCTCATGGCGGATGCCCCAGGATTCGAGTTGCGCGACGAAGGGACCCGGAGCCGACACCCCCACCACCTCCATCCCCGCGTCGGCAAAGGCACGCAGTTGGGGGCCGAGCAACAGCACCAGGCTCATATCGACCGTGGTGACGTGGAGCAACCGCTTGCCCACCAGAGCACTCATCGCAACCGGGCCACCCGCACGTAGATGTCGCCGACGGCGCGGCTGGCCTCGGCGATATCGAACAGCGAGCTGCGTTGTTTGGCGGCTCGACCTAGGCGCTCCCGCAGTTGTTGATCCGATGCCAGACGCGTCATGGCCGCGGCGAGGGCACCGGGGTCACCCGGCGGGACGAGGAGCGCGTCGACCTCGTCCTCCAATATCTGCGGCACTCCGCCGACGGAGGTGGCCACAATGGGGAGGCCGACGCTGGTTGCTTCCATCAGTGCCACCGGGAGACCTTCATGGAGTGAGGGCAAGACGAACGCATCGGCGCCCGCCAGCAGTTGCGGCACGTCGTCGCGCTGGCCGAGGAACTGGAACCGGTCGCCGAGCCCGAGTTCGTGGTGACGGGCGCGCAGGGTCGCGTCGAGCGGGCCGCGGCCCACGGCGGCGATCCGGACCGGCCGGCCGCTGTCGGCGAGAGCGCGGGCGGCATTGAGCAGCACCTGGTATCCCTTCTCGGGTCGCAGGTTGGCCACGGTCATGAAGACCAGCTCCGCGTCGTCGACGCCGAGCTCGGCCCGCAGGTCGGCCCGCAGGGCAGCGCGCCTGGCCATCAGGGAGTCCGAACGGGAAAGGTCGACTCCGTGCACCACCGTCGTGGCGCGGCCCCGCAGCGGGGCCGGAAGGGCGTCCCGGGACGCCTGGGACACCGCGACCAGGAGCTCCCCACGCCGCAGCGAGGCGCGGAGCAGCGCCCTGATCACCAGCGGCGTCCGGTCCCACAGGCTGTGCTCGGTGTACACCACGCCGGGCCGGGCGCCGCGGGGCAGGGACGTCACGACCATTTGGCCCAGGGCGGCCGCGTAGGGAAGGTGGAAGTGGACCACGTCGTAATCTCCTCGTGCCAGCACGTGGCGGAGGGTCCTCATCCAGCGCAGGTCGGCGTTGTGCGTGGCGCCGAGCGCATGGACGGGGATGCCGGCCTTCTCGACGGCCGGCACCAGGGCATTTTGGGCCCGGAGCACATAGGCGACCTCGTAGGCGACGCGGGCGGGGTCGCCCGCCGCCACCATGTCGACGAGGAGACGCTCCGCCCCCCCGTACCCCAGGCACTTGATCACCAGCAGCACGCGGAGGGGATCACCGGGCCCCCTGGCCGGGCACCCAGGGTCAGCACGCACCCGGCGATAGTACCGGCGCGAGGGTTCGGGGGAGGGGCTCGCCGGACGCGATAATATTCGTTCTCAGCGTCTCTGGGAGCGAGGACCTGCCTACGCGGGTGGAGAGGGTGGCGCATTCGATGACTTTGTCGACTCCATCTGATGGGGGGATCCCCCCTCACCTCGGCAATCGCGAGGCGACGGCAACCCCCTCAGTGCCGACCGAGCCGTCAAGCGATCTGGTCTATCACCACCAAGCCCAGCTGAAACCCTCGCTCACTGCCCTCTGGGCCAGCCGCGACATCATCTACACCCTGGCGGAGAGAGATATCAGGGCCCAGTACAAGCAGGCCACACTGGGGTTGCTATGGGCGCTGATCGCCCCGCTGGCGATGCTCGCCATCTTCACCATCATCTTCTCGCGCACCAAGCAGCTGGGGATCCCGGGGATCCCGTACCCGATCTTCGCCTACATCGGCATTGTCTGCTGGACCTTCTTCTCCCAGGCCCTGGGGACGGGCGGCACCACGCTGATGTCCAACCACGACCTCATGAGCAAGACCCAGTTCCCCCGCGAGTGCTTCCCTCTCGAGACCATCCTGGTGACTGCCGTGAACACCGTTCTCTCCTGGATCCCCCTCGTCGTGCTCTTCATCTGCTTTGGGTTCACTCCCCGCCCGACGTCAGTCTGGGTGCTCCTCCTGATCGTGATCGAGCTGGGCTTCACCATCGGGATCACGCTCGCCGTCTCTGCCTTGATCATTCAGATGCGCGATCTGGCGCAGGTGTTGCCCATCGTGATCCAGTTGGGGCTCTTCGCCACGCCGGTGATCTGGCAGTTCAAGAAAATTCCTTATAAATGGCAAATCCTGTACGGATTCTTCAGCCCGCTGGGTCCCGTGATCGACGACGCGCGGCGCGCCATGCTCCTCGGCGAGAACCCCGTCCCGGGCCCCCTGCTGGCGGCCATAGCGGGAACCGCCCTCTGGCTGTTCTTGGGCTATCGGATCTTCAAGCGATTGGAGGTGAACTTTGCCGACATTGCCTAACGGGTCCATCCACGTCGAGCACGTGTGGAAGAAGTTCCGCGCCGATCGCACGGCGCCCCTCTTCTACGACCAGCTCCAGCGCATGCGCCGCTCGCTGTCCAAAGCTGTCCGATCCGACTACCGCTGGGTGCTCAAGGACGTCAATGTGGAGGTCGAGCCCGGGGGCACGCTGGGTCTCATCGGCATCAACGGCTCGGGGAAGACGACCCTGCTCAAGATCATCAGCCGCTGTACCTACCAGTCGGCCGGGGTATGTGAAGTGCAGGGACGCCTGGGTGCACTGCTCAGCGTGACCAGTGGCATCCATCCCGACCTCACCGGGCGCGAGAACGTCTACCTCTACGGCGCGGTCCTCGGGATGCGTCGCAAGGTGACACATCAACGCTTCGACCAGATCGTCGAGTTCGCCGGACTGGAAGATGCCATCGACCGTCAGGTCAAGAGATTCTCCCTCGGCATGCAGATGCGGCTGGGCTTCTCCATCGCCGCCCATCTGGAACCCGACATCCTGCTGGTGGACGAGGTGCTGGCGGTGGGCG
>PKYA01000212.1:0-5543 GCA_003133545.1 Acidimicrobiaceae bacterium
CTAGGTCGTCGTGACCCCGAGCAGCTGCCAGTGACCGGGGACGCCTTTGAGATCGTGCACGCCGCAGTCGGCGAATTCGAGCCCCGATCCGACCACGAGGTCGCGGACCGTCCCGGTGGTGAGGACCTGGCCCGGCCCGGCGAGGGCACTCACACGTGCTGCGATGTGCACCGCCAGGCCTCCGATGTCCCCGCCCCGTATCTCGACCTCGCCGGTATGCAAGCCGGCCCGGATCTCGAGCCCGAGGTGCGCGGCGATCTCCACCAAGGCCATCGCGCAGCGGACGCCCTGGGCCGGCGCGGCGAAGCGGGCCACCATGCCGTCGCCCGTGTCCTTGACATGGACGCCGTCGTGGCGGCCCAGCAAGCGTTGGACGTTCACGTCGAACTCGTCGAGCACGTTGCGCCACTGGCGATCGCCGGCAGCGGCCGCGTGCCGAGTCGAATCGACGATGTCGGTGAAGAGCACCGTGGACAGCGTCCTTTCGGTCGAGTGCCGGCGGCTGCCCGTCAGGAATTCCTGCACCTCATCGACGATGCCCTCGAATTCACCGGCCCAGGGCAGCATGTCCGCGCCCGGGAAGGTGACGAAGCGTGCCGCGGGAATCGCTTCGCTCAAGTAGCGCCCGTGTTCCACCAGGTCGGCGAAGGCTTCGGTACGTGAGATGACCAGAGTCGGGCAGGAGATGTTGGGAAGGCAGTCGCGTACATCGGCCGAGAAGATCATCAGGTTCCAGGCGATAGCGGTGGCGGGGCTGGCTCCGCGACGGGCGGCCCGCCCCCACCATTCCCGAAACCCCACGCGGTGGGCCAAGCTGGGCACGTAGACGGCGATGTCGGTGGGCGTGTCCTCGCTGTCGCCTTGGTTCTCGATCTGTCCGGGTATTGCGGTGAGGACTTCGTAGCCCACCCCGATCGGGTAGTCGTCGCTCTCGATGATGCGCGCGGTGCCGTTGACGATGGTGAGAGAGCGCACGAGCCCGGGGTGATGGGCGGCCAGCCACAGCGCCGGCAGCGCGCCTCCTCCGGGAGCCAGCACGTGGGCACGGCGCACGCCGACATCGGCCAGGACGGCCATGGCATCGGCAACCCAATTCTCGATCGTGGGGTCGGCACCCTCCGGCAGGGGATCGGAGAGGCCCAGCCCGAGGGCGTCGAAGCGGATGAGCCGGCAGAACGAGGCCACGCTCTCCTCGTAGCGCGACCAGCTGGGTTCGTCGGAGGTCTCGTCGATGGAGATCATCAACCCGCTGTTGAACTCGAGGACGTCGATGGGCCCGTCGCCCCAGACCTGGTAGCCGATATGACGGCCGTCGCGGCGGGCGTAGCGAGTGGGGGGCGCATCCATGGGGATGCAGTGCGCTTGGCTCAGCGACTTCCGCGTAGGAGGCGACCCGGGAGCTCCCCGGTCGCCTCGCCGGCTTCGAAGGTGACGGCCCCCTTCTTTATGGTGTCGACTCCCTCGCTCAGGGCGGCGCCGGGGATGTCCTCGACGCCCTCCATGAGCCCGATCAACCAGTCATGGCGGTCCGGGCGCGCCGGTGCGAACCCCACACCGCAATCGCCCATGACGAGGGTGGTGACGCCGTGCCAGGAGGAGGGGGCCAGCACCGGGTCCCAGGTGGCCTGGCCGTCGTAGTGGGTGTGGATGTCGACCCAGCCGGGCGTGACCAAAAGGCCGTCGGCCTCAATGGTGCGGGTAGCCCGCGCCCCGAGCCGTCCGACCTCAGTGATGCGCCCGACCTCAGTGATGCGTCCGTCGTCGATCGCGACATCGGCCACCCGCGACGGGGTGCCGGTCCCGTCGACCACGGTCCCGCCCCGGATGATCAGTTCATGCATGCACAGATCGTGTCACGCCGCGCCCACCGGTGCTCGCCACGCTCCGGTCCTGCTCACCTGGGCCAAGGACGCGGCCGCTGGTCAGTCCTTCTTCTTGCCCAGAATGCGGTTCATCTTGGTGCCACAGGTGGGACACAGCCCCTGGGCGGCTCGTCGCCCATTGGCCAGCTCGACCTCTTGCCCGTCGAATTCGCGCTTTTCACGACACTTGACGCAGTAGCCCTCGTAGTTCGCCATGCCAACTCCTCATTGTCGGTGAGCCCCCGGATTGCCTCGAAAGTTAGCGGGGGGGTCCCGCCAAGGGGGGGATGCTCAAGCTCGGCCCAGGCAGGGGCCACTAGCGTCGGACCGTGGTCGACGACGCCGGTCGAGGCGCGCTGAGCTGGGCGGAGGAAGGCCGGGAGACGACCGCGGCGCTGGCCGAGACCTGGGGCTCCCTGGCACGGGTGTGCCGGGGACTGCGCCCGGCTGATTGGGAGGCGGGCACCGCTTGTCCGGGTTGGACCGTCAGGGACCAGCTCTCTCACCTCATCGGGATCGAGCGAGCCCTGCTCGGGGAGGCGCCCCCTGCCTGGAGCGCTCCACTGGGTGACCATGTGCGCAACGAGTTCGCCGCCGCCAACGAACCATGGGTGGCGGTGCGCCGGACCCGGTCGGGTGAGGCGGTACGGGCCGAGTTCGTCGCCGTCAACGGGCGTCGGCTGGTCGTGCTCGACGCGCTGGCCGAGGAGGACTGGGCCCGTGTCGGCCCCTCCGTCGTCGGGGATGTGGCGTATGCCGAATTCCTGCGCGTGCGGGTCTTCGACAGCTGGGTCCACGAGCAGGATGTGCGCCTGGCCCTGCGACGGCCGGGCGGGAGCGGCGGCCAGGCCTCCCGACTCGCAATCGGGCGGGTGCAGTCCGCCATGGGCTTCGTCGTGGGCAAGAAAGCGGCGGCTCCCGAGGGCACGGTGGTGCGCTTCTCGGTGACCGGGCCTCCCGACGACGCGCGCCAGTTCGCCATCGGCGTGGCGGGTGGGCGGGCGGTCCCGGTGGCAGATGACGGAGCGCCCACCGTGACCCTGACCATGTCGAGCATCGATTTCGTGCGGCTGGGCTGCGGCCGGGCGACGGCCGGCGAGGTTGCGCCCGCCGTCGGGGTGGTGGGGGACGAGTCTCTCGGGGCGAGGATTCTCGGGTCTATGAACTTCATGTTTTGATCGGCCCCGCCTTGGCGCGGTCCCGAACGGATGATGCCGGCCAGTAGAGTATGCGGTTCGTGATGCGTGCCACCACCGAACCGCTGGAGGGAAACCTCGTCCGCCTGAGCGTCGAGATCGACGAGCCGGAGTTCGACAAGACTCTGGTGGACGTCGCCAAGACACTGGCCTCACAGGTCCGCGTCCCCGGTTTCCGGCCCGGCAAGGTGCCGCGCAAGGTGCTCGAGGCGCGTATGGGCGGCGCCGGCGCATTGCGCGCCGAGGCCTTGCGCGAGTCGCTGCCCGATTTTTACGCCCGCGCCGTGATCGATTCGGAGATCGACCCCATCGCCTCTCCCGAGATCGACATCACCTCCGGGGAGGACGGCGGGGCCGTCAGCTTCGACGCTGTGGTCCAGGTGCGGCCATTGGTCTCCATCCCCGGATATGTCGGCCTTCAGGTCACCTTGCCCGGCCTCGGGGTCAGCGACGAGGAAGTGGACCGCCAGATCGATCGTGTGCGGGAGAACGACGCCGTACTCGAAGTAGTCGGGCGCCCGGCCGTCGATGGCGACCTGGTCACCATCGACCTGCACGGCACGGACGGCAGCGGCGCCGAAGTGGTCGGGGTCGACGACTATCTCTACGAGGTGGGCTCGGGTACGGTCACCCGAGAGCTCGACGAGGAGCTGCGCGGCACCAAGGCCGGCGCCATCGTCGCCTTCACGGCGCCGGCCCCCGGCGACGAGCAAGAGGAGATCTCCTTCCGCGTCCTGGTGAAGGAGGTCAAGGTCAAGAACCTGCCCGAGCCGACCGATGAGTGGGCCGAGGAAAGCTCCGAGTTCGCTACGGTGGCCGAATTACGGGCCGACATCGCGGAACGGATCGCCCGGGTCAAGCTGGTACAGAGCCAGATGGCCCTGCGCGAGAACACGGTGGCGGCGGTCGCGGGGCTCGTGGACGACGCCGATGTCCCCGACGTGCTGGTCGACGCCGAGGTGAACGAGCGCCTGCACGATCTGCAACATCGGTTAGAGGCCCAGAAGCTGGGCTTGGCGGAGTACCTCCAGGCCACCGGCCGGACTCCCGACGATCTGGTGGGCACGGTGCGGGCCGAGGCGCAGCGGGCGGTCAAGGCCGATCTGGCCCTGCGGGCCCTGGCCGAGGCCGAGGAACTCTCCCTGAGCGATGACGAGCTCGACGCCGAGATCGCCACCATGGCCGAGCGGATGGAGACCAGGCCCGCCGAGCTCCGTCGCCAGCTCGACACGGCCGGACGGACCGGCGCGGTACGCTCAGAGCTACGAAAGGGCAAGGCGCTGCAGTGGTTGCTGGACCACGTGGAGCTCTTCGACGAAGAGGGCAACCCGATGTCACGGGACGATCTCAAAACCGACGCCGCGAAGGAGAGCGAGGAAAGCGAGTGATGATGCAGAGCGCAGCTGATCGGTACCGGGCGAACAACTACCTCGTCCCCACAGTCATTGAGTCCTCCAACCGNNCTCTTGCGTGAGCGCATCATCTTCCTCGGCACGCCGGTCGACGACACCGTCGCCAACTTGGTCTGCGCGCAGATGCTCTTCTTGGAGTCGGAGGAGCCCGACAAGGAGATCCACCTCTACATCAATTCACCCGGCGGCGACATCACGGCACTGTTCGCCATTTACGACACCTTGAAGTTCATAAAGCCGGACGTTTCCACCTTCTGCTACGGGCAGGCCGCCTCGGCAGCGGCGGTGCTCCTGGCGGCGGGCGCGCCGGGGAAGCGGTTCGCGCTGCCGCACGCGCGGATCCTCCTGCACCAGCCGTGGGGCGGCGTCGAGGGCCAAGCCAGCGACATAGAGCTCCAGGCCAAGGAGATCCTGCGCATGCGCGACCTGTTGACGAGCATGCTGGCCGAGGACACCGGGCAGACGCACGAGAAGGTGACCAAGGACACCGATCGTGACTTCATCATGACGGCGGAAGAGGCAGTGACTTACGGCGTGATCGACGAGATCATCACTTCCCGTTCGCTTGCACCGCTCGAGGCCATCGGCGCGGCATAGGCCTTCGAAAAGTTACGGCGAGAGTTAGCGGGGAGAGGGGTTTCGGTGGCGAAGTTCGGCGAAGGCGGGGATCTGGTCAAGTGCAGCTTCTGCGGCAAGACCCAGAAGCAGGTCAAGAAGCTGATCGCCGGCCCGGGTGTCTACATCTGCGACGAGTGCATCGATCTGTGCAACGACATCATCGCCGAGGAGCGCGACGAGACCACTGAACTCAGCTTCGAGGACCTGCCCAAACCCAAGGAGATCTTCAGCTTCCTCAATGACTACGTGGTGGGGCAGGAGTACGCCAAGAAGATCCTGTCGGTAGCCGTCTACAACCACTACAAGAGGGTGCAAGCCGGGCCGGTGCAAGAAGACGGCGTCGAGCTGGCCAAGTCCAACATCCTGCTCCTCGGCCCCACGGGCTGCGGCAAGACGCTGCTGGCCCAGACGCTGGCCCGCATGCTCAACGTGCCGTTCGCCATCGCCGACGCCAC
>PKYA01000212.1:5578-6065 GCA_003133545.1 Acidimicrobiaceae bacterium
CCCACCAGGAGTTCATCCAGATAGATACGACCAACATCTTGTTCATCTGTGGCGGCGCGTTCGCGGGGTTGGACAAGCTGATCGAGGGGCGGATCGGCAAGCGGGGGATCGGCTTCCGCGCCGAGGTGCACCGCCGGGAGCGGGACGACGGGGAGATCCTGCGGCACGTGCTGCCCGAGGACCTGATCAAATTCGGCTTGATTCCCGAGTTCATCGGGCGCTTGCCCGTGGTCAGCGCCGTCTCGCCGCTGTTCAAGGACGCCCTGGTACAGATCCTGATCGAGCCCAAGAACGCCCTGTCCCGCCAGTACGAGCGTGTCTTCGCACTCGACAACGTGGAATTGGAGTTCACCCCTGACGCCCTCGAGGCGGTGGCAGAGCAGGCCATGCTGCGCGGCACGGGCGCGCGCGGCCTGCGCGCCATCCTCGAAGAGGTCTTGTTGGATGTGATGTACGACCTGCCCAGCCGCTCGGACGTGGGCAAGTG
>PKYA01000059.1 GCA_003133545.1 Acidimicrobiaceae bacterium
CTCGCCGACCTCGGGCAGGAGCAGGTGGCGCTGGTAGCGGTTGCGCTGGGCCGGGGTCAGGGTCCGGGGAGCGGCCCAGGGGCGACCGTCGTCCTTCCACTTGTTGAAACCGCCGATGAGCGACTGCACATCGGTGTACCCGAGGTCGGCCATGGTCTTCGCCGCGAAGGCCGAGCGCACCCCTCCGGCGCAGTAGACGACCACCGGCGCCGACTTGTCGGGGAGCTTGCCCTCCACCTGGAACTCGAGGTGGCCCCGGGGAAGGTGCACCGCGTTGGGGATGGCGCCCTGCTCGTACTCGTCGGGCTCACGCACATCGAGGAAGGTCGTGCCACCCTGGCTGAGTATCTGCTCCGCGTCGGGTGGCTCCACCTCGCGGATGGCCTTCTTTGCTTCGTTCAAAAGATCTCGGGGTGTGGGCACTCATTACCTCCAGGACGTCACTGTGCTGCGACTCCGATGGTTTAAACACTACCAGCGGGGTCAACATTCCCCTTTTGGGCCGCCGGGCCGCTGGCCCCGGCGCCCTGTTGGCCCCGGCTCCCTGCTGGCGCCAGCGCCCTGCTGGCCCATCGCACCTGGAAAGCTGCCCGCATGGAGCTTCACGAGGCGATCAACCACCGGTCCATGGTCCGCAGCTTTGCCGCGGAGCCCGTCGATCCCGCGGTGATCGATGCCATAGTCCGTTCTGCCTTGCGCGCCCCCAGTGCGGGCAATACCGGCGGCACGGCCTGGCTGGTGCTCGATTCACCCCGCCAGACCGCGGCATACTGGCAGGCCACCACCGACCACGATTGGCGCACCCGCAGCCGGCGGTCCGAGGGTCTGCGCCGGGCCCCGGTCGTCCTCCTGGCCTACGCCTCTGCGCAGGCGTACGTGGACCGTTACGGGGAACCGGACAAGGACGATCCCCAACTCGGTGCCACGGAGGCCGCCTGGCCCGTGCCGTACTGGGTCGGCGACGCCGCCTTCGGGGTCATGACCGTGCTCCTGGCGGCCGTCGACGCCGGGCTCGGTGCCTGCATCGTGGGCAATTTCAGGGGTGAGGATGCGCTCGCCCAGGCCTTGGGTGTGCCCGATGACTGGCGCCTGTTCTGCGCCGTCGCCCTCGGGCACCCCGATGGCAGCGACCATCCCTCATCGTCGCTGGCCCGGCCCCTCCCCACCCCCGAAGAGCGCATCCACCGTGGCTCCTGGGGGGCCTGACCCGCCTCCGGGCCACCCGCCTCTGAGCCATCTGATGCACCGCTTGATACACCGCTTGATACACCGCTCCTTCACACTCGCCTCATGGCTCTCGCTGCCACCACCGCTCCCGCCAGTCCTGACGCGGCCACTCCCCGCCTCCGCACGCGCCCCCTGAGTCGCGACCGGGGCGGTGACGCCCGCTCGGCCGCCCTGGCGGAGAGCATGGTGGCCCATCAGCGCGCCATCTCCGCCCATCACCACGCGATGTTGGCCGACATCGCCGAGTTCTCCCTCACCGAGGCTTTCCGGGGCGACGGAGCCCTCTCCATGGAAGCCTGGCTGACCGACCGCTGCCACGTCAGCTCTGCCCACGCTCGCACTCTCGTGGCCGCCGCCGAGAAGCTGGGTGGGCTCCCCTGCCTCTCCGATGCCCTTTCGGCCGGACGCCTCACCCTTGATGTGCTCGCCCCCTTGGCTGCCGTCGCCACCCGCGAGACCGACGCCGCGCTGGCCGAGGCCTCGGCGCACTGGACGGTGCCCCAACCCAAGGAGCTGGCCCGCGCCGCCCGGGGAGCAACCGACGCCCAAGCCGCCAAGAGCTTCTCCGGGCGCTTCCTGCGCTTCGACGATGCGCGTTGCGCGCTGTGGGCCCAGCTCACCAAAGATGCCTACGCCGTGGTCAAATCCAGCCTGGTCGCGCGGGCCTCGCGGCACGACCATCCGAGCACGAGCGATCCCGACTACGAGCCGCTCGAGCGGCGTCTGGCCGACGCGCTGGTCGAGGTCTGTATCGAGCGGGGCAGGAGCGACGGCGGTAGGAGCGACGGCAGCCGAGTGGGTAGTTCCGACGATGGTCGGCCGCTCTTCGGCGGCGCGCCAGCCACCCTCATCGTGCACGCCGATCTGTCGCTCCTCACGGGAGGCGATGGTGAGGGCTCTGCTTCCCTTCAAGGCCTTGGTCCGATTTCGGCCGAAGTAGCCCGTCGCCTCTCGTGTGACGCCAAGCCCACTCTCTCCCTAGAAGCGGCCGACGGCACCATCCTTGATCAGTTCCCCTTGCGGCGCTATCCGACGACTGCGCAGCGGATTGAGGTCGCCCGGCGCGACGGAGGGTGCCGTTTCCCCGGATGCGGCTACTCCCTGATCACCAACGTGCATCACATGCACCACTGGGTCAAGGGCGGCCCCACCGTCCTCTCCAACCTGATCACCCTGTGTGCGCCTCACCACAGCCGGGTCCATGAACTTGGCTGGAAGATGAGCGGTGATGCCAATGGCCTCGTCACGTTCACCGGCCCGCACGGGCGACAGTCCACTTCGAGCCCGTCGCCAGTCTGGCGCCGCTCGCTTCCCATGCGGAATTGATCTGAGCGGAAACGCTCTGAGCAAGGTTTCGAGCAAGGTGGGCGTACAACCATGCCCGGATGACGTCGACGCACCTTCGCGTGACACCCTGGATCGACCCCGTGGTCGACGGGCGCGGGTACGCCATCTATAGCTCGTACGTGGAAGTCTTCTGGCTGCCCGTACTCGGGCCATCGGCGACCGTCCTGCTCCAGCGCCTCGCCTGCAAGTCGGCATCCAACCGCAGGGCTTGATCGTGGACCTGAACGTGCTGGGCCTTGAGCTAGGACTCGGGACGTCGGAGAGCAAACATGCACCACTCCTCCGCGCCATCTCCCGTCTCGTGCGATGCGGATTGGCCAAGCGGCCGGCTGCGGGACATCTGTCCGTTCGGCGCGTCGTCGGGCCACTTTCCCAACATCACCTGGACGGCCTCCCCATCTTTCTGCGGGAGGCGCATCGTGCAATGGTCAGTGCCGGCGAGAAAGCTTGTGATCCGGCCCCTCCTGCCAGCGTGCCATCGCCCACAGAAGGTCGGAGAGCCGGTTGAGGTAGGTGATGACGAACGAGCCCTCTGTCGGGTCGGTCACGGCCAGGCGTTCGGCCCGGCGCACGATGGTCCGGGCGAAGTCGAGGGCGGCAGCGACCCGGTTCTCTCCGGGGACGGTGAAGTCGCTCGGTATGTCGGGCCGTTCACGGAGTTCGTCGATCTGCTGCTCGAGTCCCAGCACCATCTGCTCGGTCACCATGGACGCTCCGGCCTTGAGCTTGTGACGGTTCTGCGGAGCGGTGGCCACCTCGGCCATCAGGATGTAGAGATCCCGTTCCAGGGCGGTCAGGCGCTCGTTGAGCTCGGAACCCTGCGCTGATTCGGCCCGGGCCAGACCGATGGCCGCCTGAGCCTCGTCGACGGCCCCGTTGATCTCGATAGGCGTCGAGTCCTTCCGGACACGCCCCCCGTAGTAGAGACCGGTGGTGCCGTCGTCGCCCGTCTTCGTATAGATCCTCGGTGGCACCGGGCGGATGCTAGTGGCGGCCGTCCGGGGCGCCCGGTCGTCGCCGGTATCCTGGTCCGCATCATGGCGCACTCCCCCGAACTGCTCGGTCGTCTCGACCCGGCCGCATCGAGCTACCTCCAGGCGCTGCGGGAGAGGGTGCTGATCTTCGACGGGGCCATGGGCACCAACCTCCAGCTCATGGGGTTGACCGCCGACGATTTCGGGGGGCCCGAGCTCGAAGGTTGCAACGAGATCCTCATCAGCACCCGGCCCGACGCCATCGCCCAGGTCCATCGTTCTTTCTTGGAAGTCGGCTGTGACGTGGTCGAGACCGGGACGTTCGGCTCCTCTCCGGTCGTCCTCATCGAATACGGCCTGGCCGAGCGGGCCCGCGAGATCAGCCGCAGCGGCGCGGAGATCGCCAAAGCGGTCGCCGCCGAGTTCTCCACCCCCGAGCGACCCCGCTGGGTGGCCGGGAGCATGGGCCCGGGGACCAAGTTCCCCACGCTCGGCCAGATCCCATATGCCGACCTCCGGGACGCCTACGAGGAGCAGGCGCTCGGCCTGCTCGAAGGCGGGGTCGACTTCCTGCTGATCGAGACCGTCTTCGACCTGCTGTCGGCCAAGTCGGCCATCAACGGGGCCCGGCGGGCCATGGTGGCGCTGGACCGGAACGTGCCACTGCAGGTGCAGGTGACGATCGAGCTGACCGGTCGCATGCTGCCCGGCACCGAGATCGGCGCCGCCCTGACGGTGCTGAGCGCCATGCAGGTCGACGTGGTCGGCCTCAACTGCGCCACCGGACCGGTGGAGATGAGCGAGGCGTTGCGGCATCTCTCTTCGGCCAGCCTCGTCCCCATCGCCTGCGTCCCCAATGCGGGCCTCCCCTCGGTGGTCGACGGCAAGATGCACTACGACCTCACACCCGCCCAGCTGGCTGATCACCTCCATCGCTTCATCACCGAATTCGGCGTCTCGGCCGTGGGTGGGTGCTGCGGCACCACCCCGGCGCACCTCGCCGCCGTGGTCGAGCGTTGCGCCAACGCGGTGCCCGCCGCCCGCACGCCGGTCGAGGAACCGTCGGCCGCCTCCATCTACACCGCGGTCCCCTTCCGCCAGGACACCTCGTTCCTCGTGGTGGGCGAGCGCACCAATGCCAACGGCTCGAAGCGCTTCCGGGAGGCCATGCTCGAGGCGGATTGGGACACCTGCGTCGCCATGGCGCGGGACCAGGTCAAGGAAGGCGCCCACGTGATCGACGTGTGCGTCGACTACACCGGTGCTGACGGCGTGTCCGACATGACCGAGGTGGCGAGCCGGTTCGCCACCCAAGCCAGCGTGCCGCTGATGGTCGACTCGACCGAAGGGCCGGTCGCCCGGGCTGCCCTGGAGTGGATCGGTGGGCGGCCCATCCTGAACTCGGTCAACCTCGAAGAGGGCGACGAACCCGGCACCCGGCTCGACACGTTCCTGCGCCTGGCCCGGGAGTTCGGCGCCGCCGTGGTGTGCACCTGCATCGATGAGGAGGGACAGGCCCGCACCGCCGAGTGGAAGCTGCGTGCCGCCCGCAATATCCGCGACATCGCGGTCGAGCGCTACGGCTTGGCACCCGAGGACCTGCTCTTCGACCCGTTGGCCCTGCCCCTCTCGACCGGCATGGAGGAGAGTCGTAACGACGGAATCGAGACCATCGAGGGCATCCGCGCCATCAAGGCCGAGCTGCCGGGCGTCTCCACGATCCTCGGGCTCTCCAACGTCTCCTTCGGTCTCAACCCGGCGGCCCGCCAGGTCCTCAACTCTGTGTTCCTGCACGAGTGCGTGGAAGCCGGGCTCGACTCCGCCATCGTGCACGCCTCGAAGATCCTCCCGCTCGCGCGTATTGACGAGCGCGCCAAGGAGATCAGCCTCGATCTGGTCTACAACCGGCGCACCGACAAGTACGACCCCCTCCAGGAGTTGCTCGCCCTCTTCGATGGGGTCACGGTCAACGCCGGCGCGGCGGACGAGCACCTCGACTGGCCGGTCGACCGGCGACTGGCGCAGCGCATCATCGACGGCAACCGCAACGGGCTCGACGGCGACCTGACCGAAGCGCTCGACACGGGGATGGGTGCCCTGGCCATCGTCAACGACGTCCTCCTCGAAGGCATGAAGGTCGTCGGCGAGCGCTTCGCGTCCGGTGAGATGCAGCTTCCCTTCGTCTTGCAGTCAGCCGAGACCATGAAGGCCGCCGTCGCCTTCCTCGAGCCGTTCATGGAGAAGGCCGACCAGGGCGGCAAGGGCACCGTGGTGCTGGCCACCGTCAAGGGTGATGTGCACGACATCGGGAAGAACCTGGTCGACATCATCCTGACCAACAACGGGTACGAGGTCATCAACCTCGGCATAAAGATCGGCATCAACGAGATGATCGTGGCGGCCGAGGAACACAAGGCCGACGCCATCGGCATGAGCGGGCTGCTGGTCAAGTCCACCCTGATCATGCGCGAGAACCTGGTCGAACTCAACCAGCGCGACCTGGCCGACCTCCCCATCCTCTTGGGCGGGGCGGCCCTGACCCGGACCTACGTCGAGCGCGACCTGCGCGAAATCTATGACGGCCGCCTGTTCTATGGCCGCGACGCCTTCGAGGGATTGCGCACGATGGACCGGCTGATCGAGCTCAAGAAGTCCGGCGAGGACGATCCCCTGTTCGGCCGGGAGATCTCCGCCAAAAACGTCCCGAAGCGCAGCCGGCTCGATCCGCAGGACACCACGCCGGTGGAGGGACAACCGGCCCGCTCCGACGTGGCCGCTGACAACAAGCTCTTCGTTCCCCCCTTCGTGGGAACCCGGGTCGCCAAGGGTATCCCGCTCGACGACATCGCGGAGTACCTGAACCTCACGGCGCTCTTCCGCACCCAGTGGGGGTTCCGGCCGGAGAAAGGCGAAGACGGCGAAGACGGCGAGGGCGACGCGGCCTTCAAGGACCGGGTGCGGGCCACCCTCCGCGACGAGCTGGCCAAGGCCAAGGAGGGCGACATCCTCGTCCCCCAGGTCGCCTACGGCCACTTCGCCGCCAACGCCGAGGGGAACGACCTGATCATCTGGAAGGACGAGGCGCGGAACGCCGAGTGGATGCGGTTCACCTTCCCCCGGCAGCGCAAGGAGCCCTGGCTCTGTATCGCCGACTTCTTCCGCTCCACCGACTCGGGAGACGAAGACTTCGCCAGCTTCATGCTGTGCACCATCGGGGACCGGGCCTCGGCTGAGGCGGCCCGCCTCAAAGACGAGAACCAGTACACGAACTACCTGTTCTTGCACGGCCTGAGCGTCGAGATGGCCGAAGCCACGGCGGAGTACTGGCACCATCGCATCCGCGAGGAGCTCGGCTTCGTCGACGAGGATGGCCCGTCTTTGGCGGGACTGTTCCGCCAGACCTACCGCGGCGGGCGCTACTCGTGGGGCTACCCGGCCTGCCCGGACCTCACGGACAACGCCAAGGTGGTCGAGCTCCTGGGTGGGGACCGCATCGGGGTGACGGTGAGCGAAGGGTTCCAGATGGAGCCGGAGCAAACGACCGACGCCATCATCTGTCACCACCCCGAGGCCAAGTACTTCTTGGCCTGACCGGCCACATCGACTACGCGCGCGTCAGCGTCCGCGTTACTGGCGTCGGTGCTACTCGCTCCAGCGTCACTGGCTCCTGCGTCCTCGGACCCCCGGCTGCCGCGGCGGCATCGCGGGCGTGATAACTGGACCGCGTGAGGGGCGATGCCTCCACGTGGGGTACGCCCAGCGCGGCACCGATCTGCCGGAGTCGGTCGAACTCGTCAGGCGTCCAGTAGCGGGAGACCGGCAGATGCGCGCTGCTCGGGCGCAGATACTGGCCGATCGTGATGATCGACACGCCGACGGCCCGCAGATCGGCCATGGTGGCGATCACCTCGTCCTCGACCTCGCCGAGACCGACCATGAGACCGGACTTGGTCACCAGCCCCGCCGCCGCGGCCCGGGCCAGTACGGCCAGGCTGCGGGCATAGCCGGCCGACGGACGGACGGCCCGCTGCAAGCGTGCCACCGTCTCGATGTTGTGATTGAGCACGTCGGGCCGGGCCGCGAAGATCGTCTCCAGCGACGGCGCATCGCCCCGGCAGTCAGAGATGAGCACCTCGACGGTGGTGTCGGGCTGCCGGGCCCGGATCGCTCCAATGGTCTCCGCCATGGCGCCGGCTCCCCCGTCGGGCAGGTCGTCGCGCGCGACACAGGTCACCACGGCGTGCGCGAGACCCATTCTCTGCACCGCCTGGGCGACCCGCTCAGGCTCATCGGGCGCGAGAGGGAGCGGATGCCGAGTGTCGACCTGGCAGAAGCCACAGGCCCGGGTACAACGCTCGCCGTTGATCATGAAGGTGGCGGTGCCCTCCGACCAGCACTCGTAAATGTTCGGGCAGCCGGCCTCCTCGCACACGGTCGCGAGCCCGAGGTCGTGCACGGTCTTGCCGAGGGTCAGGTATTCCTTCCCCATGTGCACCGGCACGCGCAGCCACTCAGGCTTGCGCTGCGAGATCTGGAGACCGGCTTCTGGTGCCACACCGGCCTGGCGCAAACGGCGGATGAGGGGTCGTTCCCCTGGGTGATCCTCACTCTGGGCCGGCGTGGCCGCGCCGGTGATCACGTCGTGTCGGTCCACCTCACCCTCGCCCCACACCTCGGCGGCCCGCGCGATGAAAGCCTCCATCACGGTCAGGAACGGCGCCGCGATTCCTTCCGCCCGCAGGGAGGTCACGGCCCGGTCGGCGATACCGCACGGCACGATGTGACCGAACATGGCGAGGTCACAGTCGACGTTGAGCGCGACGCCGTGGAGCGTGCGCCGCCGGCCGTTGGTCCGACGGACGGTCCGCACACCGATGGCTGCGATCTTGCGGGGGGACGACCCGGTGCTGTCGATCCACACCCCGGGGTACTCGTCGACCACCGAGGCACCCGGCAACCCGACATCACGCAGCGTTGCGATGACCAACTGCTCGAGGCGATGGACATGGGCCGGCCCCGCCGAAGGATCGTCGTCGACTGAAAGGATCGGGTAGGCCACCAGCTGACCCGGACCGTGGTAGGTGACGTCGCCGCCGCGGTCAGTCTCCTCGAGCGTGGCGCCCACCGAGGCCGGATCGCGCAGGATATGGGCACGGTCCGCATTGGGACCCAGGGTGTAGACGTGAGGGTGCGACAGGACCAGTAGGTAATCGTCGTCGGTGCCTGTCGCCAGCGCATGCTGCAGCGCGAAGGCCTCGTGATAGGGGACGGTCCCCAGCGCCCGAACCCGAAGCAACGTCGTCGGCCCTAAAGCTCGGCGGCCCAGTCGCGGCTGCCCAGAAGATCGGACACCCGGCCCAGGAACGATGAGACGTACGCACCGTCGACCGCCCGATGGTCCCAGCTGACCCCGATGATGCCGGTCGAATGAATGGCGATGGACTCCGAGCCGTCGGCCTGCGTCACCACCACGGGGCGGCGGGCGATCCCGTCGGTCGCGAGGATCGCCACCTGGGGCTGATTGATGATCGGCACGGTGAAGTAGGTGCCGAACGGACCGTCGTTGGTGATGGAGAACGTACCGCCGGCGATGTCGTCGGCGTTGAGCTGACGCCCCCGGGCCCGCTCGGCCAGGTCCCTGATCCGGCGGGCCACACCGCGCAGGGTGACCTCCTCTGCTTGATGGATCACTGGAACGATCAGGCCCTGATGCGCCAGGTCGACGGCGATCCCCAGGTTGATCTCGGAGTGGACCACCAATGAGTCATCGACCACCGAGGCGTTGAGGAGCGGGAAGTCTCGCAGGGCCTCCACGGTCGCCCGGGCGATGAAGGGCAGGTAGGTCAGCGAGAAGCCCTCCTCCTCCTTGAAGCGGGTGCCCCAGGCCTTGCGAACCCGCTCCACGCTCTCGAAGTCAACTTCGTTGGCGATGAAGGCATGCGGCGACGTCGCCTTGGAGCGCACCATGTGCTCGGCCGTCCGGCGCCGCATGTTGGAGAAGGGGATCACCTGGTCGCCGGCGCGCCGGAACGCAGCCATCGACGTCACGGGCGCCGACCCGGCGTGCACCACCGGAGCCGCGGTCGGCTGTGTGGTCGGAGCGACTGTCGTTGAAGCTGCCGGCTCGGGCGCGGAAGGAGCTGCGGGCGCGGGTGGCGGGGGCGAAGCCGCGGCGGTCGCCGGCGCATGCTGGGCGTCGACCACCTTGAGCACGTCCTCGCGGGTGATCCGGCCGCCCACTCCGGTACCGGTTACTTCGTTGGCGCTGATGCCGTTGTCCCCCAGCAGCTTGCGGACCACGGGCGAGAGCACAAGGTTGTCGACTCCGCCGCTGGCCCCATCGTTGGCAGCCGGCGCGGCCGCCTCTGCGACCGCCTCCACTGGGGTCTCCGCCGGGGGGGCGGGCTCCGGCGCAGGTTCGGGCGCGGGTGGCGCGGGTGGCGCAGGCGGTGCCGCGGCGGCGGGCGGGACGGGTGCCGCGACTGCAGGCGGCGCTGATGCCGCTGCTGGGGGCGGCTCGGCGGCAGCAGGGGGCGGAGCAGGGCTGGCCTCGGGAGCCGGCGCCCCGGCCGAAGAGTCGTCGCCGATGACGGCCAGGCGGACACCAACTTCGACCGTCTCCCCTTCGGGAACGAGGATCTCGGTGAGGACGCCGGCGGCCGGCGACGGGACCTCGGAGTCCACCTTGTCGGTCGAGACCTCGAAGAGCGGCTCGTCGCGGGCGACGGTGTCACCTATCGCTTTCATCCAGCGAGTGACCGTTCCCTCGGTCACCGTCTCGCCCAACTGCGGCATCGTGACGTCAGCCAACGTGCAATCCCCTTCCGGTCAATGCCAACACCGTCTCGCCGAACGACTCGGAGAGTGAAGGGTGCGGCTGAATGAAGTACGCCACCTCTTCGGGCAGGGCCTCCCAGTTGACGGCGAGGTACCCGGCCCCCAGTTGCTCGGTGACCCACGGCCCCGCCATGTGCACCCCGAGGATCCTTCCCGCCGAACCGTCGGGCTGCTGCTCGGCCACGATCTTCACCACACCCTCGGTGTCGCCGATGATCTGGGCCCGGCTGTTGCCGCCGAACGGGTCCTTCTTGGTCACCACCGCGATGCCCTTGGCCTTGGCCTGGGCTTCGGTCATCCCGCAGAAGGCCACCTCTGGATGGCAGTAGATCGCCCACGGCACGCGGCCGTAGTCCACCGGCAGCACCGGCTCGCCCAGCATGCCCTTGACGGCCACGATGGCCTCGGCGAAGCCCACATGGGCGAGCTGCGGCGTCCCGGCCACCACGTCCCCCACGGCCCAAACGCCGGGCACCGCGGTGCGCTGGTATTCGTCGGCCACGACGAACCCACGATCGTTGACCTCGACGGCCACGCCCGGCGCCACCAGTCCCTCCGTGCGAGGCCGCCGGCCCACCGACACCACGATCGCTTCGACGTCGAAGGACTGCTCTCCCGCTTTGACCGCGGTCGAGCTCCCGTCGGCGCTCGGCGTGTGCCCTTCGACCTGGACCCCGGTGACGACCTCGATACCCCGCTTCTTGAAGGAGCGGCCGATCAGGCGCACGATGTCCTCGTCACATCCGGTGAGGATGGAGTCCAGGGCCTCGAGCACCGTCACCTTGGCCCCGAGATCGGCCAGGAGGGAGGCGAACTCGCACCCGATGGCGCCGCCACCGATGACGGCGACCGAAGCCGGAACCTCCTTGAGGTCCAAGAACTCATCCGATGTCATCACCCAGCGGCCGTCCACGTCGAGGCCGGGCAAGGTGCGGGGCACCGAACCGGCCGCCAGGACCACGTTGCGCCCGATCAGCACGCGCCCGGCGTCCTCGCCGTCGAGCACGCGGACCCGGCGATCGGCCTCGAGCGTGCCCGTCCCCGACACGATGGTGACCTTGCGTCCTCTGAGCAGCCCGGCCAGGCCCTTGAAGAGCTTGTCGACCACACCGTTCTTCCTATCCTGGCTGACCGAAAAATCGAGGGTGGACTTCGCCACGTTGACGCCGAATGCGCCGGCGCCGCTGACGGTCCGCTGCACTGCCGCGGTCTCGAGGAACTCCTTGGCTGGGACGCAGCCCCGGTGGAGGCAGGTGCCGCCCACCTTGTCGCGCTCGACGATGGCGACGGAGAGGCCGGCTGCGGCACCGTAGAGCGCAGTGGCGTACCCGCCCGGCCCGCCTCCGATGACGACGATGTCGAACTCGTCCTCAACGCTCATCGTCGTCCCTTCTTCGTCTTCGTCTGCCGCGCGGCCGGTCCCTCCCCGAACTGCCCCGTGCGCGCCGTCAGTCGGCACAACACACCTTGTGCGTGCCTCTGCCCAGCCTACCGTTCAGGGTGCATCCTCACGGCCGGCCGACCAGTCCCCGAGATAGCTCTGCCCCACGCCGCTGTCAGCGGCCACCGTTGCCAACTCGTCGACCCGATCGTTCCAGTGGTCGCCTGAATGCCCCTTGACCCACCGGAAGCCGACGCGGGCGTCCGACGCCACCGCCAGCTCTATCAGGGGCTCCCACAGGTCGCGGTTGGCCACCGGCTTGTTCTGGGAATTGCGCCAGTTCCTGCGCTGCCAGCCCTGCCACCATCGGTCCTTGAAGCAGTTCACGACATAGGTCGAGTCGCTCACCACCTGAATGTCCGCGGCGCGCTCCGTCCAGAACCGCAATGCCTCCAGCGCCGCCGTGATCTCCATGCGCTGGTTCGTAGTGGCCCCGTCCGCGCCACTGGCATAGAGCCCGCCTGGCACGGCGAGCGCCCAAGCCCACCCCCCACGGCCCGGGTTCCCCCGGCAGGCCCCGTCGGTGTAGACCCGCACCCCGGCCTCGGTTCTCACTTCGCCGTCGGTGGCCTCAGGGCTGTCCATCCCCTATGTGTAACACCGGACCCCCGGTGTGACCGGTACCGTGGAGTCATGCTGTTCGACGGGATCAGTCACCAGGTGCCGGACACGGATCCGGTCGAAACACAGGAGTGGCTTGACTCGTTCGACGCCATTGTCGATGCCCGGGGCCGCGCCCGGGCGCGGTACCTACTCATGAAACTCCTCGAGCGGGCGCGCACCAAGCAGGTGGACTTCCCCGCCGCCGTGTCGACCCCCTACGTCAACACCATCCCCGCCGACGCCGAGCCCTGGTTCCCCGGCGACGAGTACCAGGAACGCCGGATACGGGCCTACATCCGCTGGAACGCCGCCGCCATGGTGGTGCGCGCCAATACCCGCACCGAAGGGATCGGCGGCCATCTCTCGACCTACGCCAGCTCGGCCGCGCTCTACGAGGTCGGGTTCAACCACTTCTTCCGGGGCAAGAGCGACGGGGGCCACGGCGACCAGGTCTTCATTCAGGGGCATGCATCGCCCGGCATCTATGCCCGCGCCTTCCTCGAGGGAAGGTTGACCGAGGCCCAGCTCGACAATTTCCGCCATGAGGTCGGCGGGAACGGGCTGCCCAGCTATCCCCACCCGCGCGCCATGCCCGAGTTCTGGGAGTTCCCGACGGTCTCGATGGGGCTGGGCCCGATAACCGCCATCTACCAGGCTCACATCAACCGCTACCTTCACCTCCGCCACCTGGTCGACACCAGCGCCAGCCGCGTCTGGTGCTTCGTGGGCGATGGCGAGATGGACGAGCCCGAGTCGATCGGTGCCCTGGGGGTCGCCGGCCGCGAACACCTCGACAATCTCATCTTCGTCGTCAACTGCAACCTGCAACGGCTCGACGGCCCGGTGCGGGGTAACGGGAAGATCATCCAGGAGCTCGAGGCCGTCTACCGCGGCGCCGGGTGGAACGTCATCAAGGTGATCTGGGGCTCCCGCTGGGATGCCCTCCTGGCCCGCGACGTCGACGGGGTCCTGCTGGACCGCATGAACACCACGCTCGACGGCGAGTACCAAAAGCTGGCCGTCGAGTCGGGGGCCTACATCAGGGAGCACTTCTTCGGTCCGGACCCCCGCCTGCGCAAGATGGTGGAGGACCTGAGCGATGACGATCTCGTCTCCTTGCCGCGCGGGGGGCACGACTACCGCAAGCTCTATGCCGCCTACAAGCTGGCCACCGAGCAACGTGGCGCGCCCACGGTGATCCTGGCCAAGACCATCAAGGGTTGGACACTCGGGCCCGAGATCGAGGCGCGCAACGCCACCCATCAGATCAAGAAGATGACACGCGCCCAACTGAAGACCCTGCGCGATCGGCTCTACCTCACCGACGACATCCCCGACTCGGCGTTGGCCGGGGACCCCCCCTACGTGCGGCCGCCCGAGGACTCCGACGCCATGGAGTACCTGCGGGCACGGGGAAGGGTGCTGGCGGGCCCGGTCCCGTCGCGCGTCGTCCGCCCGGCTCGGAACGTGCTGCCCGACGCCAAGGTCTTCGAGGAGTTCGCCTCGGGTTCGGGCACGCAGTCGGTCTCCACCACCATGGTTTTCGCCCGTCTGCTCCGCAACCTGGTCCGTGACCCGGCCATCGGCCCGTTGGTGGCGCCCATCGTGTCGGACGAGGCTCGCACGTTCGGGCTCGAGTCGATCATCGCCGAGGCGAAGATCTACGCACCCGAGGGGCAGCACTACGTGCCGGTCGACGCCGACCTGCCCCTGCACTACGCCGAGAGCACGTCGGGCCAGGTCCTCCAGGAGGGGATCACCGAGGCCGGCGCGCTGGCGTCGTTCACCGCGCTGGCCACCGCCTACGCCACCTGGGGCCATCCGATGCTGCCGGTGTTCCTCTTCTATTCCATGTTCGGCTTCCAGCGCGTAGGCGACCTCACCTGGGCCCTGGGCGACATCCGAGGCCGGGGGATCCTGGCCGGGTGCACCGCCGGCCGCACCACGCTCCAGGGCGAGGGACTGCAGCACGATGACGGACACTCGCCCCTCCTGGCGTCAGTGAACCCTGCTGCGATGATTTATGACGCATCCTTCGCGTACGAGGTGGCGGTGATCATGCAGGACGCCATCACGCGGATGCTGGGGGCCCATCCCGAGGATCGCTTCTGGTACCTCACCCTCTACAACGAGACCTATCCGATGCCGGCACTGCCCGAAGGCGAGGAGGGTGCAGCCATCAGCCGGGGCATCGTCGAGGGCATCTACCGCTTCTCCGCCGGCCCCGAAACCGACACCGATCTGCGCGCCTCGTTGTGCTTCTCCGGCCCGATGTGGCGCGTCGCCCAAGAAGCCCAGCAGCTGCTGGCCGATCGTTGGGGGGTGTCGGCCGACACCTGGGCGGTCACCTCCTGGAGTCAACTCCGGAGAAACGCCCTGGAGGTGGAGCGTTGGAACCGTCTCCATCCTGAGGAAGGGCCCCGGCATGCGCTCGTGACCGAGGTGCTGGGTGCCGGCCCTGATCCCGTCGTCGCCATCACCGACTACATGCGCGCCGTGCCCGACCAGGTAGCCCGCTTCATCGACCGCCGTTACACCTCATTGGGAACCGACGGGTTCGGGCGCTCCGACGCCCGCGCCGCGCTACGCGAGCACTTCGAGGTCGATGCGGCGCACCTCGCCGTGGCGGTGCTGAGCGAGCTGGCCCGGGCCGGGCAGCTGGACACGGCGGTGGTTCAGAGCGCCATCGCCACACTCGGCATCGATGCGGCGCGGGCGGCGCCGTTCCTCATCTGAGCCGAGCGATCTCACCCGAGCGGATCTTCCGCTCTTCTCACCCGGCCGCCAGAAGGACATCGCGGGTCACCTCCATCTGGCCCAGATGCTGGAACAGCTCCTCGAGGATGTGTACGAGCACGGCGCCGTGGGACGCGCCGTAGGGCCTGCCGGCATCCTCAGGGCCGAGGACGTCGGGCGGGACAGAGGCCGAGTCGAGCCGAGCGATGTCATCGGCCAGCTGGCCGCGTGCGGTCCGCGCCCGCTGTGCCAGGTCTTCGACCTTGCCGCGCGCTTCGAACTCCGCGGCCCGGTCCCGTTGGATGGCGCGGCCGGCCACCATGAAGCCGGCCCAGAACTCCATGACGCCCATACAGTGCGCCAGGATGGCGAAGGGCGAGTTGGCCCCCTCGAGCGCCGGCCGCTGGTTGGCCCGTTCGTCTCCCAGCTGGCGCAAGATGGCGACCATCGAGTCCATGGCCCGGTCCACGAACCACATGAAGTCGGCGACCGAGACCGTCACCGGGCCGCCACTCATCGCACCGGTCATCGCACCGGCACCCGTTCGCTCTGCGGGCTCGCTCAGTGGGCGATCCAGGCATCGGGGTCGGCCGTCATCCGCTTCACGTGGGCCGGGAGGTTGCCCGCGATCACGTCGGCCAGGGAGACCTTCTCGAGGACCGAGCGGAGGCTGGCCCGCACGGCCACCCATACCAGTTGGAGGTTCTCCGCCGCCCCCTCGTAGCTGGTGAGCTCAGGCCGGTAGCCCCGCACCTCGGCCAGCGGGCCGTCCAGGGCGCGGATGACGTCGGCCATCGAGATCTCGTTCGCCCCCCGGGCCAGGCGATACCCGCCTTCGGCGCCCCGTTGGCTGGCCACGATGCCGGCCCGCCGCAGATCAGCCAGGATGGCGCCGAGGAACCGCGGGGGAAGGCCCTGCTCCCCTGCCAGGTACTCGGCGGTCTGCGGGGCGCCGGCGGCGGCCAGGGCGAGCAGTGCGCGGATGCCGTAGTCCACCTTGGCCGGGATGTGCATGGTGCGATTCTGCCTCGCCGGACCCCAAAGGGCACGTATGGCGCCTGCGTCCCACGTGCCAATATTCCGATATGGCGAAAACGGCAATCCATCTGAGCGGTGACAAGGACGCGGACGCCCTCCTCAGCAAGGACCCGCTGGCCCTCCTCATCGGCATGGTCCTCGATCAGCAGATACCCCTCGAGCGTGCGTTCTGGGCACCCGCCGAGCTGGCCCGGCGGATGGGCCGGCCGCTCGACGCCGCCACCATCGCGTCGATGGACCCGGAGAAATTTGCCGAGTTCTTCAAAGAGAGGCCCGCGCTGCACCGCTTTCCGGGCTCCATGGCGGCACGGGTGCAGGCGGTGTGCCACATCGTGGCCGACGAGTACGGCGGGAAGACCGCCGCGCTGTGGAGCAGACAGCCGGACGGCGACGCGCTCGTGCAGCGCCTGGCCACCCTGCCCGGTTTCGGGAAGCAGAAGGCGCGCATCTTCGGCGCCCTGCTCGGCAAGCAGCTGGGCGTGCAGCCAGCGGGTTGGCGCGCCGCCACCTCCCCCTTCGGCGCAGACGGCTCATACCTCTCCGTGGCGGACATCACCGATGCCGAGAGCCTGGCCAAGGTAAGGGCGCACAAGCAGGAGATGAAGGCAAGGGCCAAGGCACGCGCCGAGGCGTGACGCCGCCGCGCGCCATCGCGGACTGCCGCCTCTACGTCTGCACACCCGACCGGGCCGATCTGGCCTCCTTCATCGCCGCCTGCATCAGCGGGGGCGTGGACGTCGTGCAGCTACGGGAGAAGAGCCTCGAGGCCAAGCCCCTCTTGGAACGGGCCCGGCTCGCCGCCGCGGTGTGCCGGGATCACGGGGTCCCGTTCATCCTCAACGACCGACCCGACCTGGCCCTCGAAGCCGGGGCCGACGGCGTCCACGTGGGGCAGGAGGACGCCCCTGTCGCTCTGGCCCGGCGCATCCTCGGGCCCGCTGCCATCGTCGGGCTCTCGACCCACAGCCCGGCCGACCTGGACGGCGCCACCGGGCCCGGCGGCACGGGGATCTCCTACATCTCGGCCGGGCCGGTCGAACCCACGCCGACGAAGCCGGGGCGCCCCGGCACCGGCCTCGACTACCTGGCGCTGGCAACCGAGCGTTCCTCCCATCCCGTCTTCGTCACCGGCGGCGTCACCCCCGAGAGGATCCCCGCCCTGGCCGACGCGGGCGCCCGCCATTTCGTGGTGGTGCGCTACCTGACCGAGGCGCCGGATCCGGCGCGCGCCGCTCGGGCGCTGCGAGAAGCGATCGAGCGCGCCCTCCCCGCCTGAACTTCGCCGCGGATACCGCGCCGCGCGGGAATGGCCTCAGCGCCGCCGTTCCAACCAGCCGACCAGGATGGCGATCACCCGGGGGTCGGCCCGCAGCCAGTGCCCGGCCCCGTAGATCACGCGCAGGTCGGACGGGCCCGTGGCAGCGTCCGAGAGCGCGCGTGCCTCGTCGATCGAGACGTCCGGGTCGTCGGCTCCGTGCACCACGAGCAGCGGGCGACCCTGCAACAGCTCGGCGTCTTCTCGGGGATGGAAGGCCGAGAGCTCCGCGGCCCAGGCGTCCGGGTCGCTCGGATAGCCCGGCGTGCGCAGGACGCCCGAGCGGGCGCACCGCTCGACCAGCGCCCGGGGCTCCCGGGCCATCGCCCCGAGGTCCACCGGTGTGCCCAGGCAGGCCACCCCGGCCACGCGCTCGTCGTCGGCGGCCACGCGCAGGGCGAGCACGCCCCCGAGCCCGAAGCCGACCAGCCAGCGCCGGGCTTCGGCGGGCACCTCCGTGCCGATGACTCCACCGAGGTCGTCCAGCCAACCCTGGGCCGAGAAATCGCCTCCGGAGTCCCCGGCCCCCCGCAAGATCCCGGTGACGACCCGCTGCCCGGTCTCCCGGGTCAGGCGGTCGGCCAGGGACGGATAGGTCTGCGCCACATCGTGCGCGGACCCCCGCGCGCGCGGAAGGTCGTGGCACAGGACAACGTGGCCGCTCAGCGGCGCCCCCGGAGGGCTGGCGCTGGCGTAGGACCACAGCTCGCCCGCCGATCCGTGCAGGAGCCGGAAGGGCCCCGCCACTCAGATCGCCATTCAGATCGCCATTTAGATGCCGATGCGCTGTGCCAGGAGCTCGCGGTGGTAGGCCGGATCGCCGAGGAGGAGCTCCGAGGACTTGGCCCGCTTGAAGTACAGGTGCGCCGGGTGCTCCCACGTGAAGCCGATGCCGCCGTGGATCTGGATGTTCTCGGCCGCGGCGTGGAAGTACGCCTCCGAGCAGTAGGACTTGGACAGGCTGGCCACCACGGGCAGCTCGTCGGAGTCCTCGGCCGCCGCCCAGGCGGCGTAGTAGGCGGCTGATTTGGCCGACTCCACTTCGAGCAACATGTCGGCGCACTTGTGCTTGATGGCCTGGAAGCTGCCGATGGGCCGACCGAACTGGATCCGCGTCTTGGCGTACTCGACCGAGGCGTCGAGCACCCGTTGCGCGCCACCGACCTGCTCGGCGGCCAGGGCCACGGCGGCCAGGTCGAGGGTCTTGGACAACCCGGGCTCGGCTCCGCCGTCGGTGCCGATCAACCAGGCTGAGGTGCCCGAGAATTCGAGGCGGGCCTGCTTGCGCGTCTGGTCCATCGTGGGCAGCGGGGTACGGGTCAGCCCGTCGGCGTCCCCCTTCACCCCGAACAGCGACACGCCCTTGGCGGTCCGGGCCGCGACGACGATCAGGTTGGCGGTGTGGCCGTCGAGCACGAACATCTTGTGACCGTTGAGGACCCAGCCGTCGCCGCTCTGCTCGGCCTGGCATTCGATCCCGCCGAAGTCCCAGCGGCCGTTGTCCTCGGTGATGGCCAGCGTGCCGATCGTCTCTCCCGAGGCGATCCCGGGGAGGAGGTACTTCTTGGCACCGTCGTCGCCCGAGGTCAGCACGGCGTTGGCCGCCAGGGCGACCGAGGAGAAGAACGGGGCGCACAGCAGCGCGGCGCCCATCTCTTCGAGCACCACGACGAGCTCCACATAGGAGAAGCCCGAGCCACCGAACTCCTCGGGGATGGTCAGGGACTGCAACCCGAGCTGGTCGGCCATCTGGCTCCACACGGCTGGGTCGTAGCCCTCGGTGGTCTCCATCAAGCGGCGCACCTCTGTCTCCGGGGACTTCTCGGCCAAGAACCTGCGTACCGAAGTGCGCAGCTCCTCCTGCTCGTCACTGAAGGCGAAATTCATGCGAGGGCTCCCTCTGCCTAGTTGCGTTCTGCCTGCGTCAAGGGGTGTCTACCAGAACCGGAGGGCCGCGACCAGAAGGGCCCCCGTTGTGACACGCTGGGGTGATGGGACAACTGGAGAAGATCTGGAGCGATGCAGCGGCCGAAGTCCACCAGATAGTGGTGGGCCCGATGGACAACAACGTCTACATAATCCGTTGCCGCCGATCGGGAGAGGCGCTGCTCATCGATGCGGCCAACGAGCACGAGGCGCTGCTCGAGATCTGCACCAACCTCGGCGTCCGACAGGTGGTCGAGACGCACGGCCACTGGGACCACATCCAGGCGGTTCCCGCCGTGCGCGACGCCGGCATCTCCGTGGCGGTGACCGAGGCGGACGCCGGAATGTTGCCCAGCTACGACCTCATCCTCACCGACGAGGAGCAACTCAGCGTCGGTGACCTGCGCATTCGCACCGTGGCCACGCCCGGGCACACCCCCGGCTCCATTTGCTTCGCCGTCGAGGGGACTCCGCTGCTCTTCAGCGGCGACACGCTCTTCCCGGGCGGTCCGGGCAACACGGGCTTCGAGGGCGGCGACTTCGCGTCGATCATCACCTCCATCGAGCGGCGGATCTTCGCCGCCTTCGACCCCGACACGGTGGTACTCCCGGGCCACGGCGTGGCCACCACGGTGGGCAACGAGTCCCCCCACCTGCAGGAATGGGTCGACCGTGGCTGGTAGCCCCGGGGCCTGTACGCAATACCTGACCAAAACGGTAGGCTTTTAGGCGTGACCGTGGCCGTGGCCCCCCTGCTCGAGATACGCGACCTGCACGTGGAAGCAGAGGGGCACGCCATCTTGCGGGGCGTCAGCCTCTCGGTGGGCGCAGGGGAGATCCACGCCCTCATGGGGCCGAACGGGGCCGGGAAGTCCACGCTGGCCGGCGCCTTGATGGGCCACCCGTCCTACACCGTGACCGCGGGGTCCATCCTCTTGGACGGCGAGGACGTGACGGCCTGGCCCACCGACGTGCGCGCCAAGGCCGGGCTGTTCTTGGCCTTCCAGTACCCCGAGTCGATCGAGGGTGTCTCGGTGACCCAGTTCCTGCGCCTGGCCATGGCCGCCCGCACGGAAGACGACGTCTCGGCGCTCGAGGTGCGCGTGCGCATGACCGAGTGGATGGAGCGCCTGGGCATGGACTCCTCGTTCGCCAGCCGGCACCTCAACCAGGGGTTCAGCGGGGGCGAGAAGAAGCGCAACGAGATCCTCCAGATGGCCCTGCTCCAGCCGCGCGTCGCCGTGCTCGATGAGACCGACTCGGGCCTGGACATCGATGCCCTCCGGGTGGTGAGCCGCGGCGTGCACGCGGTGCGCGCCGAGCAGCCCGAACTCGGCGTGCTGGCCATCACCCATTACCAGCGCCTGCTCGACGAGCTGCTCCCCGACGTCGTCCACCTCCTCGTCGATGGGCGCGTCGTGCAGAGCGGTGGCCCCGAGCTGGCCCAGCGCGTGGAGACAGAGGGCTACGAGGCCTGGCGATGACGGCGGCCACCCCTTTGAACGTCGAGGCGCTCCGCAAGGACTTCCCGCTCCTGACGCGCACCGTGCACGACCGCCCGATCGTGTACCTCGATTCGGCCTCCTCTGCGCTCCAGCCGCACGCCGTCATCAACGCCATGGCGGACTACTACGCCACCACGCACGCCAACGTGCACCGCGGCGTCTACGCCACCGCCGAGGAGTCCACCTACCTGTTCGAGAAGACCCGCCTGGTGGTGGGGCGCTTCATCGGCGCGCCGGAGCCGGAGCACGAGATCGTCTTCACCAAGAACACCACCGAGTCGCTCAACCTCGTGGCGCACACGTGGGCCCGCGCCAATCTCGGGCCGAACGACCGGATCTTGCTGACCGAGATGGAGCACCACTCCAACATCGTCCCGTGGCTGATGCTGGCCGAAGAGGTCGGCCTCGAGGTGCGCTACATACCCGTCGAGGGAGGGGGTCGCCTCGACCTGAGTGACCTGCCCAGCCTCATCGATGGAGTGAAACTCGTCGGGCTCTCGGCCATGTCCAACGTCTTGGGCACCATCACCCCGGTGGCGGAGATCACCGCGGTGGCCCACGACGCCGGCGCCGTGGTCGTCGTCGACGGGGCGCAACTGGTGCCCCATGCCCCCGTCGCGGTGACCGCGCTGGGGGCGGACTTCCTGGCCTTCTCGGCCCACAAGATGATGGGCCCGACGGGGCTGGGCGTGCTGTGGGCGCGCCGGGCCCTGCTCGATGCCATGCCCCCGTTCATGGGCGGCGGCGGGATGATCCTCGACGTGAAGCTCGACTCGTTCCGCGCCGCGCCACCGCCGGCCCGCTTCGAGGCGGGCACGCCCCCGATCGCCGAGGCCGTGGGACTCTCGGCCGCCGTGGACTACCTGAGCGACATCGGCATGGACCGCATACGCGCCCACGAGTTCGCCCTCACCAACCACGCGCTGGCGCGCCTGGACGAGAAGCTCGGCAGCGACTGCCGGATCTTCGGGCCTCCGGCCGGCGACGACCGCGGCGGCGTGATCTCCCTGGCCTACCGCGACATCCACGCACACGACCTGGCACAGGTCCTGGACCAGTTCGGCGTCTGCGTGCGCCCCGGGCATCACTGCGCCAAGCCCCTCATGCGCAAGCTCGGGGTCCAAGCGACCGCCCGAGCCTCATTGTCCCTGTTCAGCGACGAGCACGACATCGAAGTCCTGATTGAGGGGTTGGTCGAAGCCGGTAGATTGTTCGGGTGAGTTCAGACTTCGACGATCTGTACCGGGAGATCATCCTCGACCACTACAGGTCGCCCCGCAACCGGGGAGAACTCGAGTCCCCGCCGGCCCACCGGGTCGAGGGTTTCAACCCGCTGTGCGGCGACGAGGTGGTCGTCAGCCTGCTGGTCGAGGACGGCAAGCTCTCCGATCTGAAGATCGGCGGCTCCGGGTGCTCCATCAGCCAGTCCTCCGCGTCACTGATGTCGTCCGCCGTCAAGGGCAAGCCGCTCGACGAGGTGCTCCAGCTCATCCACACCTTCAAGGGGATGATGTCGATCCACGAGGCCCACCTCGGCAAGGACGGCGAGGCCGCCGAGCCCGAAGTGATCGATCTCGACGAGCTGGGCGAGCTGGCCGCCCTCCAGGGCGTGGTGAAGTTCCCGGTCCGCATCAAGTGCGCCACGCTCAGCTGGAACGCCCTGGCGCAAGGGCTCGACGAGGTGGCGGCCGAAGCCTCATGATGGCGGCCGAAGCCTCCTGACATGGTCGCCGTCTGACATGGTCGCCGTCTGACATGGTCGCCGTCGAGGTGTTCGTGGATCCGAGTTGCCCCTGGGCGTGGATCACGTCCCGCTGGGTCAAAGAAGTGGCGCCGTCACGGGGACTCGACGTCACCTGGCGCTCGTACTGCCTCGAGATCCGCGACGACTATGACGTCGCTCCCACCATGCCGGCCGAGCGCCGGCAGACTGCGCTGGCGGCGCATGCGCTCTCGCACCGCATGCTGCGCATCTTCGAGGCGGCCCGTGCCGGTAGCGGGGAAGATGCCGTCGATGCGCTCTACGCCGCTTGGGGCCGGGTGTTCTTCGCGGACGTCCGGCATGCCTACGACACTCTGGCGGCCGGAGGCGACGACGCCCTCCTCTCGGCTTGCATCGAGGAAAGCGGCCTGCAAAGCGGCGGGGCCTCCGACCTGCTCGGCGCCGCCGACGACGCCAAGTGGGACGCACCGATCGTCGACGCGATGGACGTCGCCTACGCCTTCGGCGGCCCCAAGACCCAGACGCCCACGATCGTCGTCCGCTCCACGCCCCCCTACGGGTTCAAAGGGCCGGTGATGGCACCCGCCCCCACCGGGGACGCCGGCCTGCGCCTCTGGGATGCCATCACCGTCATCGCGGGCGAGCCAGGGTTCTTCGAGATCACACGCCCGCGCGTCAATCCGCCGCGCACCACAGCGTGATGAGGCCGTCACGTCTTCAAAAGTGGCGCTCAAGCTCGTTGGCATAGCGCAGCCCCAGCGTGTCGCCGTGCGCGGCCAACCACTCCGAGAGTGCGATGGTGCCGGTGGCTGGACCATCGGTGTCCGCCAGGCCGTTGGCCATGGCCCAGTACTCGTCGGGGGTGAGGATGACGTCGCGAAGGACCAGGCCCATGAGGCGGGAGAACCAGGGCACGGTCACCCCCGGCACGTGGATGATCCGGGCGCGGCTCCCCACCGCCGCGCGGATGGACTCGACCAGTTCGACGAACGTGGGCCGCTCCGGTCCCACGGCGTCGGTGACGCTGTCGTCGCGCTCCGCACTCTTGGCCACGCAGAGTTGCGCCAGGTCGTCAATGTGGATACCCCGGATCCGGTAGTCCCCGCGCCCACCGACGGCGAAGACGGGCAGCCGGCGCAACATCCACGCGATGTTGTTGAGCAGCACCCCTTCACCGCCGAAGAGGATGGCCGGCCGCAGGACCGCGTAAGGGACGCCCGCCTCGGCCAGCGCCCGTTCGACCAGTGCCTTGCCCCGGAAGTACGGCGAGGGCGAGTCGAGGCTCGGATGCGTGATGCTGACGTGCACAATCCGCTGCACCCCGGCGCGCTTGGCCGCCAGGAACAACGACCGTGAGTTGACGATGCCCAACTCGTGGTTCACCTGGCCGTGGGCAAAACGGACCCAGTAGGTGTTGTAGAGCGTCGTGACACCTTCGAGCGACTCGACGAGGCCCAACTGGTCGTCGAAGTCGAGCGGCCGGACCTCGCACGGGGAATCTTCCGGGGCCCGCTCTGGATGCCCGGTCAGCGTGCGCACCCGACGACCGGCGTCGAGGAGCGCAGCTGCGATGGAACGGCCCGAATAGCTGAACGCGCCTGTCACGACGTCAAGGCCCGTGTCGCCCTCCTGGGCGCGTGGCGCTACGGCGTCGCGACGTGCGGGTGACTCGGTGACTGGTGACTGGGTGACTGGTGTCATGTCGCTTCCGTTCTCGGCGAGACGCCGCTCAGGGTGGAGAAGAGGCAGGCAATGCGCTTGGCGTGGGCGAAGAGAGCCAACGCGGGGGCGCGGTCACCGTCGAGGTGGCTAAGCATTTCAAGACCGAGGTAGAGGGCCACGATCCCGTACGCGACATCACGGGACGGCAGGACCGACGCGAGCGGGGAGCTACCCAGCGCGTCGTCGATCGCCCGCTGTGCGAAGTCGGTCCAGGGCCCGATCCGTGTTGCCACCTCAGAACCCAGGCCCGGGGTGGAGGACGCGCCCGCGATCATCTCGGCCAGGACCGTGACGTAGCCGGCGTCGAGATCCTCTTGGAAGATCGCGGTGGCGGCGTCGACCAGTTCCTCGAGGGAACCCGTGCGCTCGATGGCGGCGCTGTAGTGCTCCAGTCGCTGGCTGCTCACGGCATCGAGCGCTGCGAGTAGGAGATTGGCGACGGAACCGAAGTGGTAGAAGACGAGACCCTGGTTGGACCCGGCGCGCTCGGCAATGGCCCGGGCGCTGGCGCCGGCATAGCCGTCCTCTTGCAACGTGGCGATGGCCGCCGCAGTGAGGGCCCGGCGGGTCTCGACCGAGCGGGCATCGCCCCCTTCGCGCACCTTGCTGGGACTCCCGGACTTGGCCATCCGACTCCTTTTGACTAAGTGCTCAAACTATACGCTCAATTCTGGGCGGCGTCCATTCGAGGATAGGCGGCGTCCAACTCGATCTACCCTGGGGCTATGCCCACCGAATCGACGGCGCCCCAGTGGTACACGGTCAGGTGCCTGTTCGGATCTGCTGCGGATCAGGGATTCGTGTACGAAGAGCGCATGACCCTGTGGTGCACGGACAGCTTCGACCATGCCATTGAGCTGGCCGAGACAGAAGCCGCCACCTACGCGGCGACGACAAAGACCGACTATCTCGACCTGGCCCAGGTGTGCCTGCTCCCCGGCCACCCGACGAGCGGGGCGGAGGTGTTCTCGCTGGTGCGGGACAGCGACATGGCGGCGGACGAGTACCTGGACAGCTTCTTCGACACCGGCACGGAGCGGCAGTCGTCGTGGACCGGGTGAATCCGGGCGGGATGCCCGACCCGCCGGAGCCGCCCACCATGCCCTCAGTGAGCCTCACCGCCGTTGGCGTCGCCGCCATCCGCGCCGCCGAAAGCGACCGGCCCGATCGGCTGTTCGACGACCCGTGCGCCGCCGGGTTCGTCCGGGCATCGAACTTCCGGCCGAGCACCGCCACCGCGGTCGCGGTGAGCGAGGAGGAGGCGGGGCGCCGCCGCGGGCTGGTCAACTGGGTCAGCGTCCGCACCCGGTTTCTTGATGATGTAGTCCTGCAGGCCTGCGCCGGACCCTGCCGCCAGGCCGTGATCCTGGGCGCCGGCCTCGATGCCCGGGCCTTCCGTCTGCCCTGGCCGGCAGGGACGAGCCTGTGGGAGCTCGACCTAGCCGAGGTCCTGGCCTTCAAGGAACTGGTGGTCAGCGCCGAAGACTGGGTGCCCCGCTGTGAGCGCTCCACCCTGGCCGTCGATCTGGCCGGGGATTGGGACAGCGCGTTGCTGGACGCCGGTTTCGACCCCGCCGCACCGGTCGTCTGGTTGGCCGAGGGACTGCTCGCCTACCTGTCAGCCGACGTCAACGATGCACTCATCGCCCGGGCTGCCGCGCTGTCGGCTCCGCGTAGCCGGTTCGGACTCACCTTGGCCGCGCGTGACCGTTGGGCGGCGTGGCGCGCGGCGCACCCGGACGGAGAGTCGAGCCCGAGAGACTACGTGGCACTGTGGCAGTCGGCGGCGCCCGAGGATGCGGCCGGATGGTTGCACCGGCTCGGGTGGCAGGCCGAGGTCTTCGACGTGGTGGAGCGCTCCGGCGCCTACGGAAGGCCGATCAGCGGCAGCGACATACGAAACGGCGCCCGCCTCGTCGACGCCACCCGGCTCTGATCGCCACCGGCAGAATGATCCGATGTTGCGGGACGCTTGGAACACACACGCCGACGAGTGGATCTCGTGGGCGCGGACGCCAGGGCACGACAGCTATTGGCGTTTCCATCGGGACGCCTTCCTCCCTCTCGTCCCGTCGCCCGGGCGCCTGACGCTCGACGTCGGTTGCGGCGAGGGGCGCCTGGGACGTGACCTGGCCCGCATCGGCCATCGCGTGGTCGGCGTCGATTCCTCCCTGACCATGGTCTCGGCCGCCGTTACGCACGCCGACGCCGGTGGTCCCGCAGTGGTCGCGGACGCGGCCGCCCTCCCGATGCCGGATGCAGTGGCCGACTGCGTCGTCGCCTTCATGAGCCTGCAGGACGTCGACGCCATGGAGGCCGCGCTGGCTGAGGTGGCGCGCGTCCTTTTCGTCGGCGGTCGCCTCGTCATGGCCATCACGCATCCCCTCAACACCGCCGGGAGATTTCTCCCCGGGCCGGTTGAAGCGGAGCGGCCGTTTGTCGTCGAAGGCTCGTGGTTCGAACGCCGGGCCATCGCCGACACCTGTGAGCGCGACGGGCACTGCATGACGTTCCACTCCGAGCATCGCCCGCTGCACGACTACACCGATGCTCTATCCAGCGCGGGATTCGTCATCGAGCGGATCCACGAAGTGGGCGACAGTGATCCGAACAGTAAATGGAGCCGCCTCCCGCTCTTCCTGCACCTGCGCGCCGTGCTGTTCGCACCGGCGCCGGACGCGTCGAACCGGGACTGACGCCGACGCCTACGAAATCGCCTACGCCGTGACGGTGGCGGCCACTGCCGCCGCGCCGCCCCACTGCACGGTGATGCCGTCGCCGCGCATCATCACCAAGAACTGCCGGATCGACAAATATATGGCGCAGGCGGTCATGGTGTAGGTGACACCCGCCCGTTCCAGCACGAAGGAGTGGAGCGACGAGGTGACGAGCAGCCACAGGACGAACCCGGCATTGAGCAGGAGCACGGTGGCCCACATGACCGAGATGCGCACGAAGAACCGGTGTACCAGCGGTCGGGATAGCAACTCGGGATCGATCGGGCAGAAGTCGCCGGCGAAGCGCTGGGTGAACGGCCGCCCCAGGAGCGCAGAGCCGAAGAGGACCAGGGCGATGACAATGGTGCCCGCCGTCGGTTGCGCGAAGTAGAGGAAGGCGCTTCCGGTGATGAACGCCACCGTGGTCCGCAGGGCGAGGAGCAGCGTGCCCAGCATGAGGAGCATGGAGATCCTCTCCCCCCGGTGCAGCCGTCGTCCCAGGGCCAAGAAGGACCAGGCAAGGGCGGCGATCAGTGCCCCGCGGAATCCCCACAGGACCAGGGTCAGATAGAACAGGGCCAGGGGGACCAGCACCGCCTCGAGGACCACTGGAACCGCGTGGCGGAGTGCGGCGCGGGGCGCGGGCATCTTGAGGATTCCCCCGCTCTTTCCGCACTCGTGGGCGCAGATGGTGAGGCGGGGCAACGGCCCACCCCGGGTCGTTTCGGTTTGGACTGCGTTCCCCGATCGTCCCATGGGGACCGCCGTTCGTAGCCCCCGTCAGCGAGGGCACTCTCGCTCATCGTGAGCGGCGGCCAGTGTACCCCGGATTTGTTGCGGATCCGGGTGCGGGGCGGTTGCGCTGGCGCGCTGACGCGGGCACGGCCGCCCTCAACTAGGGGTGCAGGGGGTGGGGTCAAAGGAGGGAGGCGGGGCCGCCGGAGTGGCCGTGGCACCACCCGGCGCACCCGCCGGGGTGGTCGTCGGCGTGATGGTGGGCGGGGGCTCGGGGTCGCCGTTGACGCCGGGCGGCGGGTTCGTCGGGGCGACGAGGGAGGAACCGAAGACGCTGACCAACATCTGCTGTGCCGCAGGCTGCGCGGCCACCAGGACCTCACCGAGGTTGGGGAACGCCGACGTGTTCTCCGTGGGCAGGGTCTGTGCCGCCAGCTGTCCGGCGTCGAAAGAGTGGTATGTCTCCGCCAGGCCGATCAGCTCGTTGGTGCCGAACCCGTCGTCGATCTGGAGGCCCTCGTGCAGGGAACCGGCGAATCTGGCCAGGGCAATGGGGTTGGTCTCCTTCGACTTGACCGCCGAGATCAGGGCCCGCAAGAAGGCATCCTGGCGTTGGATCCGACCGAAGTCACTCGTGCCGTCGTACTGCCACTCCCCGTCTTGGTAGTAGTAGTAGTGCCGGGACCGGGCCACCGCCAGGGCCTGAGGTCCGCTCAGTAACTGGCACCCAGGCGTCGTGATGTCCAGGCCGGAGAAGGCATCTTTGGCTGGGTAGTTGAAATCGAGGTACACCCCGCCGACGGCGTTGACCGCATCCTCGAAGCCGGCGAAGTCGACTTCGGCTACATGGTTGATCGGGATGCCGAAGTTGGCCGTGATCGTCTTGACCAGTTGGTTGGCGCCGGTGTCGAAGCTCGAATTGATGCGGTTGTCGTTGCCGAATTGGCTCACGTCGGACCCGAGCATCGAGACGACGGTGTCACGCGGGATGGAGACGACCTCGACCTCCTTCTTCGACGGGGTCACGCGCCACAGCTGGACCACGTCGCTGCGTTGTCCGGCCACCTCGGCCGTTGATCCGAACTGCTGGGCGTTCTCGCCCACGCGCGAGTCCGATCCGATGACCAGGATGGTGAACGGTGCTCCGTTCTGCACCGCGACTTCGTCGCTGATGTGGAGTCCGTTGATGCTGTCGATGGTCCTCTGCAAGTAGATGTACCCCCCGCCGGCGGCGAGGAGGACCAGGACGAGGACCGAGGCCAGCGCGGTCACCACCTTGCGCCGCGTGCTCCAGCGCGCCCGACCCCGGGCACTGCGACGCGATCGACGCGGTCGGTACGGTCGGTGCGGTCGGTGCGGTCGGTGCGGTGGGTGCGCGCGGTCGATACGCGCACCGAGGGCCTGCAGGCCGGCCTCGTTGGCGACTGGCGGGCTGGCGACCGGCGGGGTGGCGGCCGCCCGGTCAGGGGCCCGGCCCCCCATCTGCGCGCCGAGGGCCTCCAACCCTTCTGCGTTGGCACCCTGGCGGTGGCTTCTGCGGGCGGAGCGATTCGACTCGTCGTCCGGCGGACGACCGTTCGCCATGGGGGTCTACGGTACCAAGCGAGGGCTCCCGGCCCGGGTCATCCCGTCTCGGCTGCCACGCCGTAACCGGCGTAGCCTGTGCGCTCCAACTGCAGCGCGAGATCGGCGTCGCCGGTGGCCACGATCCGCCCGCCGACCATCACATGCACCACGTCCGCTTCCAGCTCCACTAAGAAACGGTGGAAGTGGGTGATGGCCAGGATGCCCACTTCCCACTCCGAAGTGGCCTCCTGCAGTCGCCGCGCCACATGGCCCAGGGCGTCGACGTCCAGCCCCGAGTCAACCTCGTCCAGGATGCACACAGCGCGGTGGAGAACGCCGAGTTGCACCATCTCCGTGCGCTTCTTCTCCCCTCCCGAGAGGTCGACGTTCAGCGGCCGCGCCAGCAGGCTCCTGTCCAGGCCCACGGCATCGGCCTCCACGGCAAGTCGCTCATCGATGGTGGCGCTGCCCTCTCCGTCGAGAGCCGCGCTGAGCAGCGCGCGCAGCCCGACGCCGGGGACCTCCACCGGGTTCTGCAGGGCCAAGAACAGCCCGGCCCGGGCCCTCTCCCACGCAGGGCGACCGGCCAGTTCCACTCCGTCCATCTGGATGCTGCCCGCCGTCACGGTTGTGCCCGGTCGGCCCATCAGAGCATGGGCCAGCGTGCTCTTGCCCGAGCCGTTCGGCCCCATGATCACGTGGACCTCGCCGCTCTTGATTTCGAGATCGATCCCGAAGAGGACCTCGCGGCCCCCGGCCGAGGCGTGGAGACCTTCGACCACGAGGCGGTGCGCCGTCATGGCAGGATCACCGAGACGTTGCCGTCGGCGACCGTCACCTCGTAGACGGGCACCGCGTGCGTGGCCGGCAGCGAACAGGGCTCGCCCGTGCACAGATCGAAGGTGCTGCCATGGCGGGGGCACTCGATCTCCCGCTCGTCCACCCACACCTCGCCTTCCGCCAGCGAGTAGTTCTCGTGGCTGCAACGATCGCCTACGGCGTGGAACTCGTCGCCGGTGCGCACGAGCGCGATCCGGTGGCCCGCGACGTCGAAGCGCTTGGCCTGGCCGGAGGAGAGCTCGTCCACCGGGCACAGGATCACGGTCTCAGGCATGGTCGGCCTCCAGCGCGGCGCGGCGGTTGCCGAAGATGGTGTCGAGCCGGGCGCCGACCTCCCGCTTGAGGAGCGGGGTCACGGCCGCTATCGGCCCCCGATCGATGATGTCGTCGAAGAAACCCTGCACAATCAGGCCTTCCGCCCGGTCCGGCGTCACGCCACGCGACTCGATGTAGTAGCGCTGGTCCTCGTCGATCGGGCCGACGGTCGAGGCATGGGAGCACTTCACGTCGTTCTCCAAGATGTCGAGATTCGGGACGGAATCTGCGTGGGCACCCTCGTCGAGCACGAGGTTGTGATTGGTCTGGCGCGCGTTGGACCGGACGGCGCCGCGGTGGACGCGGATGAGGCCGCTGTAGACCGAACGCGACGTGCCGGCGACCGCGCCCTGGCACAGCAGCACGCTGTTCGTGCGCGGTGCCACATGATCCTGCAGCGTGCGGATGTCGTGCACCTGGGTGCCGTTGCCGACATAGGTGGAGAGGATTTCGCTGCGGGCGCCCCGGCCTTCCACCGAGACGTCGGCGCGCACGCGCTCGTAGTCGCCTCCGAGCCCGACGGTGAATGTCCGCACGACGGCGTCCTCGGCTCCACGCGCCGCCAGGCGGGCAATGGACCAGGCCGCACCGTTGAGGACCTGCAGGGACACGTACGCCAGCGAGGCGCCTTCGCCGGCCGAGAGCTCGGTGACTGGCACCACGAGCGATCGGGGGCCGGACACGGGTCCGGCGTAGACCTCCACCACCGCGGCGCAAGCGCCGGCGCCGAGCCGCAGGCACGTCCGGGGGAACACGGCCACCCCGGCCTCCCCCGCCCCGGCCCCCGCCGCGTCGCCTTCACACCAGTGGACGACGAGAATGGGCGCGGGAACCTCCACCCCGGCCGGCACGTCGATGAGGACGGCGTCGGGCGCGAACGCGTCATTGAGAAGGACCAGCGCGTCCCCGCCCCGCTGCACGCCGCCCACCATGGTCGAGCCGCCGTCCACGTCGGCGGTCCCACCGAAGGAGAACGCGTCGGGCGCGGAGACGACGAACGATTCGGGGTAGCCGTTGTGGACCAACACCTGCCCCGACAGCGATCCGAGCGTCGACACCACCGACTCATGGAAGGCGCGGCCGGCGCCGCGCAGTGGTCCTGGAGGCGTCGTGACGGGGGCGAACTCCTCGAGCTTGAGGTCATCTATCGGTGTGTAGCGCCACACCTCCTCGCTCTCGGACGGGAGCGCCGCCGATGCCTGGGCCGCCAGGCCGACGGCGCGACGTTCTCGGAGCCAACGAGGTCCCCCCAGGGCGGCGGAAGCCTCGGCGTTGAACGTGTGCAGGGTGAACCTCTTTCGGATCCGTGTGCGGCGCGCCGTACGGTGGGTACGGAATCGAGGGACTCGGGTGGGACCCTCGAGCGCCGGCAAAGGGCGGTCCTACCGCCCAGACCACTCTAATCGCCTCCCAGAGCCCCGATTCGGGGGGATTAGCCTTCTGATATGGCAGAGCGCACGACATTCGACTCACCCGTCCTGAGCATTGTGCACACCGGCGCCGTGGCCACGGTCTGGCTGGACCGGGCCGAGGCACGCAACGCCATGGGGCAGGACCTGTGGCGTGACCTACCCCGCGCCATGGAGATCGTGGGTGAGGATGCCGACGTGCGGGCGGTGGTGCTGGCGGCCAAGGGCCCGCACTTCTCGGTTGGCTTGGATCTCAAGGAGATGGGCGCTCTCCTCGTTGGCGCCGAGCCCCCGACGGGAGGGCAATCGGGAGGGCAATCGGGCGGGTCATCCTCGGCCGCGGTGAAGGCACGGGCCACCCGCAGCGACGTACTCCGCCTGCAAGCGTCCATCACGTCCGTGGCGCGCTGCCCGAAACCGGTCATCGCTGCCGTGCACGGCTACTGCATCGGCGGGGGAGTCGACCTCATCGCCGCCTGCGACATCAGACTGGCTTCGGCCGATGCCATCTTCTCGGTGCGCGAGGCCAAGGTGGCGATAGTGGCCGACCTGGGGAGCCTGCAGCGGCTCCCCTCCATCATCGGCCCCGGGCATCTGGCCGAGCTGGCCTTCACCGGGAAGGACATCGGGGCCGAGCGGGCGAAGGAGATCGGATTGGTCAACGACGTGGCCACGGATGCAGAGGGGGTGCAGAAGGCGGCGCACGAGCTGGCCGGGGAGATCGCGGCCAACTCCCCCATCGCCGTCCAGGGTACGAAAGCAGTGCTGGCCGCCAATGAGGGACGGACAGTGGCCGAAGGATTGGAGTACGTCGCCACGTGGAACGCCGGCATGCTGTCTTCCGACGACCTGGTCGAGGCGATGACCGCGTTCATGGAGCGGCGCCCGCCCCGATTCAGCGGGCGCTAGGAATCAGCGCTTCCTGCGCCACCAGCGATTCTCTGATCGGGTGCGCCGGGCGTCCTCGGCGCGGACGTCTGCGAGCACGCCCGGTGCCACCTCGTTGACGATCTCTTCGACGGAGTCCAAGAACGCCGCCACCTCGGGACCGCCCGGGCCCGGCTCGTCCTCGAGCGCCGGCTCAACCAGGGAGCCGTGGACCCAGCCGACGTCGGCCAGCCGGCGATGGTACGAGGGGCAGTTCTCGGGGCACCGCCAGGGTGCTTCGGGCGCCAGGTCGAGCACGCAGAACCGGGCGGCCTCGCCCGAGGCGTAGGTACGGCTCTGAAAATGGGTGCATTCCTCTCGCATTGGCACCACACCATCGTGCCACGCCGCCCAGGGGCGCGTCGGTCAGCCGACCGAGCCCTCCATCTGCAGCTCTATGAGGCGGCTCCACTCCACGGCGTACTCCATCGGGAGAGTCCTTGTCACAGGCTCGATGAAGCCGTTGACGATCATGCCCATGGCCTGACTCTCCGAGAGTCCCCGGCTCATCAGGTAGAAGAGCTGGTCGTCTCCCACCTTCGAGACGGTCGCCTCGTGGCCGATCCTGGCGTCGCGCTCGCCGACCTCCATGTAGGGCTTGGTCTCCGAGGTCGACTCGTCGTCGAGCAGGAGCGCGTCGCAGCGCACGAACGATTTGGCGCCCGTGGCCCCCGGGTCGACGTGAACCTTGCCGCGATAGGTCGTGATGCCGCCATCCTTTGAGATCGACTTCGAGACGATGGTCGACGTCGTCTCCGGGGCGACATGGAACATCTTCGCCCCGGCGTCCTGGTGCTGGCCCGCCCCGGCGTAGGCCACCGAGAGAACCTCGCCCGAAGCCTTGGGGCCCATGAGGTAGACGGACGGGTACTTGATGGTCAGGCGCGACCCGATGTTCCCGTCGATCCATTCGACGTGGGCCTCGGCCTCGCAGCGGGCCCGCTTGGTGACCAGGTTGTAGACGTTGGTCGACCAGTTCTGAATGGTCGTGTAGGTGATGCGGGCGCCCTGGAGCGCCACCAACTCAACAACGGCCGAATGCAGGGAGTCGGTGGAGTACACCGGCGCCGAGCACCCTTCGATGTAGTGCACCTGGGATCCCTCGTCGGCGATGATCAGCGTGCGCTCGAACTGACCCATGTTCTCCGCGTTGATACGGAAGTACGCCTGCAGGGGCATCTCGACCTTGACCCCGGGNNATCAGGGTGCCGAACCAGCGGCGGACATGCTCGGGGTAGTCCCGCACCGCGGTGTCCATGTCGCAGAACAGCACGCCCTGCTCCTCCAGGTCGGCCCGGTTGCGGTGGAAGACGACCTCGCTCTCGTACTGCGCCGTCACGCCCGAGAGGTACTTGCGCTCCGCTTCGGGGATCCCCAGCTTCTCGTAGGTGTTCTTGATGGCGTCCGGCAGGTCCTCCCAGTCGTCCACCTGCCCGCCCGTCGGCTTGATGTAGTAGTAGATGTCGTTGAAGTCGAGGTTAGGCATGTGCGCGGCGAACCAGGAGGCCATGGGCTTGCGCTCAAAGTGCTTCAAGGACTTCAGGCGGAAGTCCCGCATCCACTGGGGCTCGTTCTTCATCTCGGACATCTCGCGGACGATCGCCTCGTTCAGACCCTTCTTGGGCTTGAAGATGTAATCCTCCGCATCGCTCCATCCGAGCTGGTAGCGACCGAGATCGAGATCCGTTGCAGCCATTTGGCTCCTGAGCTCACGGGGGGAGGTATTTCCCCTATCTAGATAGTAACAACTACCCGGGCCAGCCGAAACGTACACACTGGCCGCCACCGAGGTGGCCGTCGTGGCAGGCTCCGGGCATGGAATCCCCACCCCTGGCCTCCCGGCGGCCGCACACGCTCACCACCTTCAGCCACGACCGGGAGGACCCGTGGTACTGGCTCTGCCAGCGGGACGACCCCCAGGTCCGGGCCTACCTCGAGGCGGAGAATTCCTACACCGACCACGCCGTGGCGCCGCTCGAGGGTATCCGTTCCGCCCTTTTCGAGGAGATGAAAGCCCGCATCCGCGAGACCGACATGTCGGTGCCCGTCCGCAGGGGGCCGTGGTGGTACTACGGGCGCTCGGAGGAGGGCAAGAACTATGCCATCCACTGCCGCCGCCCGGCGGCGGAGAGCAACGAGCTGCCGCCGGCCAGCGAGGCGGGCGGAAGCGAGGAGGTCCTCCTCGACGAGAACGCGCTGGCAGAGGGGCACGAGTACTTCGCGGTGGGTACAGCGGTGGTCAGCCCCGACCACGCGTTGCTGGCCTACGCCACCGATACGACGGGGGACGAGCGCTACGAGCTCCGCTTCCGATGGCTCGGACCGGGCCGGCCGCCGGCCGAGGCCCCCGAGGCGCCCGAGATGGTCCCTGACATCAGCTATGGACTGGCCTGGTCGAGCGATTCCGCCGTGGTCTTCTACGTCCGCCTCGACGAATCCATGCGTCCTTTCCAGTTGTGGCGCCACGTGCTGGGCAGTGATCCGTCTCTGGACACCTTGGTCTTCGAGGAGGGCGACCGTCGCTTCTCGCTAGGGACCGGGCGCACACGGGACGGGGCCTTCGTCCTGGTCTCCCTGCACTCCACCAACACGACCGAGTGGCTCGCCCTGGCCGCCGATGACCCGACGTCGGCGCCCCGCATCGTCATCCCACGGCGCGAGGGCCACGAATATGCAGTCGACCATTACGGCGGGGCAGGCGGCCAGGGTTGGTTCGTCGTGCTGAGCAATGACGACGCACTCGACTTCCGAGTGGTGGTGGCACCGGACATTGTGCTGGGCACCGTGGTCGACTGGCGCGAAGTCATTGCGCACCGACCCGGGGTGCGGGTGGAGGACGTCGACGCGTTCGCGGGCGAACTGGTGCTGAGCGAGCGCGCAAACGCGGAGACATCGGTCCGCGTCGTGCCGCTCGAGGCAGGCGACGATCCCTTTGCCAAGGACCTGCTGTCGACGAGCTGGATCGTGCCGTCGGCCGAGAGCCCGTCGTCGACCTGGCTGGGCGCCAACCCCGAACCAGAGGTGACGTCCATCAGAATCGGTCGCACTTCCATGGTGACGCCGTCGTCGGTGTTGCAGATCGCGCTCGACGGGGGCGAGGAGACCCTGCTCAAAGCGGAGCCGGTGCTGGGCGACTTCGATCCGGCGTACTACGTCACGACGCGACTGTGGGCCGTGGCTGGCGACGGGGTGCAAGTCCCTATCTCGCTCGTGCACCGTCGGGACTTGGAACTGCCCGCCCCGTGCCTTCTCTACGGTTACGGCGCCTACGAGCACTCCATCGACCCGGCGTTCTCCCATCATCGCCTCTCGCTGCTCGACCGCGGCATGGTCTACGCCGTGGCCCATGTGCGGGGCGGCGGTGAGATGGGCCGCGCCTGGTACGAGGATGGGCGCATGGAACACAAGGCCAACACCTTCAGCGACTTCATCGCTTGTGCCCGGCACCTCGTGGCGGCCGGAATCGCCCGCGCCGATGCGCTGGCGGGGCGGGGCGGGTCGGCGGGCGGCCTCCTCATCGGCGCCGTCGCCAATGCGGCGCCTGAGCTGTTCACGGCGCTGGTGGCCGAGGTCCCCTTCGTCGACTGCCTGACCACCATGTTGGACGAGGACCTTCCCCTCACGGTCGGCGAGTGGGAGGAGTGGGGAAATCCCCTGGCCGACGAGGCGGCCTACTACCGGATGCTGTCCTATTCCCCCTACGACAACGTGGCGGCCATGAACCCGGACGGGTCGTCCCGCACCTATCCCGACCTGCTGGTCACGGGCGGTCTGAACGACCCGCGCGTCAGCTACTGGGAACCGGCGAAGTGGGTGGCCAAGATCCGCTCGCTCTCCCCGTCGACCCGGGTCTTGCTGCGCACGGAGATGGGCGCCGGCCACGGCGGGCCGTCAGGCCGCTACGACGCCTGGAAGGAAGAAGCCCTGGTCTTCGCCTTCGTGCTCAATGCCCTGGGGATGCTGGCCCCTACGAGCTCGGCGGCGACGCCATGACAAAGGACATGGTGAACGGGGTCTGAAAGCCCTGGGGCAACACGACCGCGCTGCCATTGACCGAGGCGACGAACACAGTCGGTGCCCCGACGACGACAGTGACCGGCGCGGTGGCATCCACCGTGTGTTGCTGCCCGGGCGCCAGCGTGGCGGCAAAGAGCGTGGCACCGGTGGTGGAGTTCGTGACATCGACCCAGCACGGGCCCGAGGTGGTGGCCAGTGCCAGTGTGAAGTTCGCGTCGGACACGTTGTAGGTCGCGGCGCGCGTCGTGCTCGTCTGCGGCGCGGAGACCATGAGCGGCAAGGTGGAGGGTGTCGTGGGCGTCGTAGGTCGGTGCGGCCTCGACCCCGAGCCCGTGGACGTATGGCCCGACGTCACGTGGCCGCCGCTCGATCCCCCATGGTGCGCCCTGGGGTTCACGGTGTGCGATCCGGTGAGCACGAGGACCACGACGAGGGCGATGACACACGCCACGGCCAGCGCCGGCGCGGCCAGGCGCCGAGGTCGATGGTTGATGGACTGCATCGCCTTGTCGCGATGCCCACCCACGCGTAGTGGCGCCATGGGGGGCGAGGGAACGGCGTCGTCGAACTTGAGTTCAGGATCGGCCACCGCGGGTGCCGACGCCGCGAGCCTGGGCGCGGATGCCGACGCCGGGGGTGCCGACGCCGCGGGTGCCGACGCCGCG
>PKYA01000184.1 GCA_003133545.1 Acidimicrobiaceae bacterium
GGGAGCTGTTCTTGCGGATGACAGCGCCACGCCAGGGACTGAACCGAAGCACGATCGGGTGGGTTGTCCGCGCCGCTTGCGATCGGGCTGGTCTGGCGAGAGTCGGCGCCCACCGTCTGCGCCATACCGCGGCAACCGGGATGCTCAGGCAGGGCGCGTCGCTTGGGGAGATCGGCCAGGTACTACGCCACCGCGAGCAGAAGACCACCGCGCTCTACGCCAAGGTCGACCGGACCGCATTGGGCGGGCTCGTGCGCCCGTGGCCGTCTCGGGGAGGTGTGGCATGACCACGCTTCAAGAATCGCTCGCCGACTATCTGCAGATCCGTCGCCGGCTCGGCTTCGAGATGCCCCAGGACGGCCGGCTGCTCGAAGGGTTCGTTGAGTTCCTCGATCAGGCCGGCGCTCCCCGGATCACTTCCGAGCTGGCGCTTGCGTGGGCACGGCTGCCCGTGGACGCGCACCCACACCGCTGGCGTCAGCGACTGTCCGTCGCGCGTGGGTTCGCGCGCCATCTCGCGATGATCGACCCCACGAGCAGGTTCCCCCGAAGGATTTGCTGCCTGGGCATCGCTCGCGGATTGTTCCCTACATCTACACCGAAGAGGAGATAGCGGCGTTGATGGCGGCCGCGCGCACGCTGCGACCGCGGCTGCGCGGCGTGCGGCATGCGATGGTGATCGGGCTGCTCGCGGTCACCGGGATGCGTCCCGGTGAGGCGGTCGGGCTCGACCGCCAAGACATCGATCTAAAAAACGCCGTGGTGGTGGTCCGCGCCGGCAAACAGAAGAAGCAGCGCGAGGTCCCGCTGCACAGGACCACGATCAGTGCTCTGCGCGAGTACGCCCGGCTGCGTGACGCTTGTATCCCTGAGCTCTCAACGCCGGCGTTCTTTGTCTCCGCCAGAGGACAACGCATGGGACGCGCGGAGCTCAACCGCACCTTCACAAAGCTGGTCTGCGAGGTCGGCCTGGACGGTCGCGGCGCTCGCGCCCGACCTCGACCGCACGACCTCAGGCATACCTTCGCTGTGAACACGTTGCTCGGTTGGTATCGCACCGGCGAGAACATCGACCGGCGGATGCCGCTTTTGTCCACCTATCTGGGTCACGTCGATCCCGCGTCAACGTATTGGTATCTCGAGGCGGTCCCCGAGTTGCTCGAACTGGTCAGTCGGCGCCTGGAGGGACTGTCGGAGGTGGTCTCATGACCGCGCTTGCACCAGTGCTTCAGGCATTCTTCACGGATCGTCTGATCACCCAGCGTAACGCAAGCTCGGAGACGATCGCCGCCTACCGAGACACGTTCCGGCTGCTGCTCCGCTTCGCCCACGACCAGACCGGCAAGCAGCCGTTTCAGTTAGACATCGATGATCTCGACGCTTCGCTGATCGGCGGTTTCCTCAACCATCTCGAGCAGGAACGGGGCAACAGCCCCAGGACCCGTAATGCCAGGCTCGGGGCGATCCACTCGTTCTACCGGTTTGCGGCGCTCGAACATCCCGAGCACGCGCACACGATTGCTCGGGTGATGGCGATTCCGACCAAGCGCCATGAGCGCAACATCGTCTCCTACCTCGACCTCGACGAGATCAAGGCGCTGCTCGCCGCGCCCGACCCATGCACCTGGCTGGGGCGCCGTGACCACGCGGTGCTGGTGCTCATGATCCAGACCGGCGTGCGGGTCTCCGAGCTCACAGCCCTGCGCGTCTGCGACGTGCACCTGGGGACTGGCGCCCACATCCGAGTCACCGGCAAAGGCCGCAAGAAGCGCGCCACGACCCTGACCGGCGAGACCGTCAACGTCATGCGCGCCTGGATGAAGGAACGTCGCGGCCAATCCGACGAGCCGCTATTCCCAACCCGCCAGGGACGACCGCTCAGCCGCTACACAGTCGGCGTCGTAGTGTCAAAGCACGCCGCCACGGCAGCCGCCGGTTGCCCTTCGCTAAAGGCCAAACGGATCAGCCCGCACACCCTCCGTCACACCAACGCGATGCTCCTCCGGACCAAGGGCGTGGACATCGCCACGATCGCGCTGTGGCTCGGGCATGAGAGCACCCAGACCACCCACATCTACGAGCACGCCGACCCGGCGCTGAAGGAACAGGCGATCGCACGAACCGCCCCGCTCGGGGCAAGACCCGGCAGATACCGACCCTCAGACACGCTCCTCGCCTTCCTCGAAGGCCTCTGATTATGTTGAACATGCCACTGCCATAGATGCGGCTGAGCAGGACAAATCGATCGCATCAGGTCGGCCTTCAACATAACCACGCGCTGGACATACAACCGGTTATGGGAAATTCCACGTAACGGGATCTGTGGGAGCCGGGGGGTGCAATTCCCCCCGGCTACCCGACCTCGATGAGCGATAGGGAGCGCTTGGCACGGCTGAAGGGGGAACTCGGGCGCGAGATCAGGCACCTTGCGGATGGGCTGCAGTCCCCAGGAGTACCTCACGCTCGCGTTAGTTCGGTGACTCTCGAAAACGGACGAAACCTAGCGGTCGTCTGCCCAGTCGAACTCGTAGTAGATCCAATTGGAGTCTTTGTACGTCATGTCGAGACCCTCAGCGACGGCGGTGAACGACCCGACGCCGCATTCGCCCTTCGTCCAGATGAACCCGTCGGGCAGCACGATTTGCGCTTCGTGCGGTTCGCCGGTCACGGGATTCTTGAAGGTGTCCCCGCTGGCGCTGCCGACACCATCGGCCGACATCGTGATCTTGAGACCGGTGCCGTCGATGGTGATGGGAGTCTTGACCAGCCCTGCCACCTCGTAGGTGGCGCCGAGGATGGCCCAGGGATTGCCCCCGAGTTGCCCAGTGTAGATCTGAGCCAGACAGCCGATCTGCTCCTCGGTCGTGTCGGGCTGGACGATGAACACGACCTTGCCCCCGCCATCGTGGATTGCCTTGGGCCAGTCCAGCATGGCGATCGCCGTTACACCCGAAAGATCGACCTCACCACAGAATCCCTCTTCGATGGCATTGCCGACGAATGCTTTGCAGCTCCCGTCGCTGGAGCTGGGGAAGCCCGAGAAGTTGCAGGTACACCCGGGAGCGCAGTTGCAGAACTCGTACCCCTTCCCTCGAAGCCGCCACTTGGTGGTCTGTTGGGTCGTTGTCATCTGTCTCATCTGTCCCTCCCTTTCAGGTAAGCCGGCTCAAGAAGGCCGGATGGACCACGAGAATTGCGCCAAGCACCACGAACGCAGCCGCCGCCACTCGGGCGAATCGCTCGCCAATCGGGGTCACTTTCTCGACAAAGATCAAGGCGGCCAAGATGATCATCCACGCCAATTGCATGGTGCCAAGGGCCACCAGAATGGCCATAAGCGCCCAACAGCAACCCAGGCACAACAGTCCGTGGGTGGTGCCGGCCATCACCGCGCCGATCGGACGCTGGAGGTTGCTACGTTGGCGCAAGAAGAACGACATCGGAGAGCGGCAGTGCCTGAGGCATACCGACTTCAGCGGTGAAACCTGGTAGACGCCCGCGACCAGGAACACGGCTCCGGCCACCCGGCCTGCCCACGGTGTTGCGTGGTTGATCGAGTTCTGTGTCGCCCGCCAGGCGAAATAGGCGGGGACGCCCATCGCCGACCAGACGAAGAGGTAGCCGGCCACGAATATCGGTGTCGGCGCGGCCCGGCCTAGCCTGGCGGCTCGCTGGTAGATATTGATCACGGGCAAGATCGCCGGGAACATCATGGCCCCCATCATCGCCACCCAAGCACCGACGAAGGCCGCCAGTGAGAACGAGAGCGAACCCATGGACGAGCCCATGCCTACCCCCGGCACCATCTCGTGAGCCATCCTGGCGGACCACCACCAACCGAGCGCCGCCAGACCCAAGAGCGAGCCCGGCACGAGAAGTCTCTCTCGCGAGACGGTCCACGCCATCACCGGCGACTGTGCCATGAGATTCTCCTTGCTGGGCAAGAGTCTGTCTTCTCCTGGAGATTCGTGCAAGCAGTTGGGCCCTCAACACGGGCCCGCGCCGGACTCCTGACAGGTAGCCCAATACGCGCGTCCGAAGAAGCACCGCGGGTTGAATCGAGGCGTCAGATGCTCGGGTTCGTTGGGGCTGAAGAGGAGAAGAGTCGTCGCTCCCGTCATCGGTCCTTCCGGATGGAGACGCATCGATTGGCGCGATTGTCGGCGTTGTCGGCGCCCGATCCGACGGTCATCGCCCGTCAGGTCATGCGCGATCACTCGGAGAAATCCGGCTGAATTCACCACTCCATAGTGGGTTCCGACATCGGCCTACGAAAGTGGCATGATTGACATAGTGCGTGACATACCTGCCAACCGATCAACCAGTCGTGTTGCAGCCATGTCCAAGGTGGACCGCGGGAAAAGGTCCAATCGTGCTTCCCACGATGTCGCGATCGTTGTGTATGACGGATTCACCCCATTCGAGCTGGGTGTTGCCTGTGAGGTGTTCGGCGACGACCGATGGGTGACTCCCGGTGACCCGTGGTATCGCCTGTTCATTTGTGGGAACAATTCGGCTCCGGTGACGGCGGACGGTGGCTTCCAGATCCTGGTGCCTCACGGACTAGAGAAACTCTCCAGTGTGGACACGGTGATCGTGTCACCGACCTATCGACCCTGGGAGGTATCGGAGCGCGTGTTCGAGGCGTTGCGGCGAGCGCACGCCCGTGGGTGCCGGATCCTTTCGTTGTGCGGCGGAGCGTTTGTCCTAGCCGAAGCAGGATTGCTCGATGGGCGCCGCGCCGCAACGCACTGGACAGAATGCGACGAGCTAGCTCGTCGCTATCCCTTGGTGTCGGTTGACTCCGGTGTGCTCTTTGTCGACGAGGGAAACATATTGACGGGGGCTGGCAGTGCCGCCAGCATTGATCTGTGTCTGCACATCGTCCGCCAGGATTACGGGAGCGAGGTCGCCACCCAACTAGCCCGTCAGCTGGTCGTTCCGCCCCAACGCGACGGGGGCCAAGCCCAGTACATCGAAAAGCCATTGCCGGTGCTGGATAGCTCCAACCTGTTCGCGGACACGGTTGCTTGGGTGCAAGAACATCTCGAAGAACCGGTAACGGTCGAAGATCTTGCGTTCCGGTCCGCTATGAGTCCCCGAACGTTTGCCCGCCGATTCCTGGCCGCGACTGGAACCACCCCGTACCAGTGGCTACTCCGCCAGCGCGTCCAGCACGCTCAGCGGCTCCTCGAGGTCAGTGACCTGTCCATCGAGTCAGTGGCTGAGAGGAGCGGGTTTTGCACGGCAGGCAACCTCCGGAAGCATTTCAGCCGGATCGTCCACACCAATCCTCAGGCCTATCGCCACACATTTCAGCACCGGGTCACCAGCTGACCCCGCACGCCGTGAGGCGATGACCTCCGCCTTCGGCCGGAGGTTCCGCGCTACCCGGCAAGTGAGTGCATTGGTCAGGGGGACGTGGAGAGTCGCCTTTCCTCGGGTGACGAATGCCCGGAACCGGATCGGTAAGCGGGTCTTCGCTATCTCGTCAGACTTGCTCCGACCGGCGGAGACGTCTTCGTGGTGAACCCGAGTGACCAAGCCGCCCAGATCGACCGCGCAATCCGAACGGCGGCGATCGCGCTCGGACTCTTCGCCCTCCTTGTCGCCTTCACCGCCCTTGTGGTTATTTCTCAGGCCGTACTTCGACAACTGCGGGTGGCAGGGCTGGACCTCGCCACCCTGCGCGCTCTCGGGCTCTCCTCAGGACAGCTATGGGCGATCAGCCTGGTGCAAGTCGCCGCCATGGCCGCAGGGGGATTCATGGCGGTCATCCTCAGCCGCTGCAGTGTTGCTCGTGAGTGCAACAAGGCACCTGCTTTGTGACGCAGCGTCCATTTGATGTCCGCAACTTCGCGCGCATCGAAGACGTTCCGGAGTTCCTCGCCCTGGTGTTGGCCGTCCTCGGCGTGGGGGTGCTCGCGCAGCTCATGGTCGTGTGGGTCCAGAGGCGCCGACGCGAGATCGCCATCCTAGAGACGATGGGATTCCTCCGTCGTCTAGTCTTGGCACTCATCATGTGGCAGGCGGGGACCTTCGCCGCGCTCTCGTTGGTCATCGGGCTTCCACTCGGGATCATCGCGGACCGTGGCGCCGGGAGGCTCTTTGCGAGTGAACGGGGTATCGGGTCGTCCTCTGTGGTGCCGAGCACGCGCATTGCGTTGTGCATTCCGGCGTTACCACTCATCGCCATGATTGTTTCAGCTGGTCCGGCATGGTTCGCCAGCCGCATGCAACCTGCCAGGTCTTCCGGTCTGAAGAGATGACTCCAAGCCCTCTCCACCTGTTTCTGAGGTATTCAATTCCATTCGGCACACTCTGCCTTTAGAGACTGAACGGCCAAATCTGGACGGTTCCTACCTACTGAGCGGCGATGGGTCGAGGCACCCGGAACGACGGGACTGTTCTTGTGCCGACTGCCAAATCGCGCGCGCTGCTGATTTGAAACTTCGAAGGGATCCGAGATCGCCGACTCAGTATTCGAGGACTCCGGCCACCTTCTGGTAGTGAAGGCAAGCACAAGTAGCGCTGAGGGCCTCCTACCGGAAGGTAACGAACGGACTTTCCGGGGAGCCAGCCCCCCCCAATTTCCCCCCTACCACCACCATTGCACCGGTGCGGATAATTTGAGTGAATGGTGCTCGTGACGAGATGGCGCCAAACCGGTAGCTGAGCCGTGGGACTTGTCTGGTTGCGTCTGCGGGTTGAACTGCGGGCCACCTGGCGTTCGGTTGTGGTCCTGGCGCTGGTTGTGGGGATCGGCGGTGGTGTGGCGCTGACGGCGTTCGCCGGTGCTCAGCGCACCGATTCAGCGATGCCCGAGTTTGTCGCCTACAGCCTTCCGGACAACGGAGGCTTCCTCTTCGGAAGCGTGTCCTCGCCTCCTGTGTCCTCGGGCGAAGCGCCATACTCGTTAGCCCTTTCCCCAACAGAGCAGCGAGTGGTCGATCTCCCTCAGGTGGCTGCCTACTTCCAGGCGCCGTACCTCTTCTTGACGACGGATCCGACCGGCCACAACGTCAACAACCTCAACTCGATCGGGTCGTCCGACGCTGCCTTGTATCGCAAGGTCGATCGCCCATTGGTCGTAGCTGGGCACCTCCCTGACCCAACGCGCCCCTTCGACGTGGCGGTGAACGAGCTCGCTGCTGAGCAGCGTCACCTCCATGTCGGCAGCCACTTCCACCTCTACGCCTACTCAGCCGCGCAGTTCCAGCACGGCGGACTCACCGACGCCTCCGAGATCGGCCCCGAGGTACCGGCCGGTCCGTCGTTCCCGGTGCGCGTCACGGCAATCGTACGGTTCCCGCAGGACGTCAACGCGGTTCTTCCCCTGGCGGCCAAGCAAAACGTCTCCTATGAGGGACAACAGAACGTCTACCTAACCCCCGCCTTCCTCCCCCGCCTGGCCGCTGGGCTTCGAATCCCTATCCAGAAGATCCCAGAGATCAATCTCGTCGGCGTCCGTCTTCGTCACGGTGCAACTGACTGGAAGCCGTTCGCTGCAGCCGCCACGGCAATAGGAAAGGGTCAGATCTTCACGAGCGCCGGCAACGTTTACGGCATCCGGACGGCAGCGTCGAGTGCCGAGCGGGGAATTCACCTTGAGGTGGTGGCCTTGCTGGTCTTCGGTGCCATCGCCGCCTTGGTGACCCTTCTTCTCGTCGGCCAAGCGATCGCTCGCCAAGTCATGCGCGAAGCCGATGACTACGCCTCCTTGCGCAGCCTCGGTGCCACGCGGCACCAGCTCATGGCCGTCGTCATGGCGCGGGCGACGGTGATCGGCATCGCAGGCGGCGTGCTCGCCTTCGTGATCGCCGTGCTTGCGTCACCGCTGATGCCCTTCGGCCTCGCCCGCCAAGCCGAGATCCACCCCGGATTCAACGTCAATCCTGCCGTGTTGGTCCCAGGCCTCCTCGCCATCGCCTTGCTGATCGCCGCCGCCACGATGTTCCCAGCCTGGCGTGTGAGCCGACACTCCCTCGTCGCGGCACGCGACGGCGTCAATGCCCGGCCACCAGGTGTGGTCGAGCACCTGGCGCGAACGCCAGTGCCGTTGGTGATGAGTATGGGTGTGCGCTTCGGGCTGGTACGGGGACGCGGTTCAGTCCCGGTAGTCACCGCCATATTCGGCGCCGTGGTGTCGGTGGCTGTGCTCGCCGCGGCCCTCACTTTTGGGACAAGTCTCCAACATTTGCTCAACAGCCCGCGCCAACAAGGCTGGAACTGGGACGTCTTGGTGGGTAATCCCAACTCCATGACCGACCAGGAGGCCCAGGGCGGAACGCTCCTCGCACAGAATCATTTCGTGGGGGCGTACTCGGCGATCGCCATCCTGGCCGGCGCTAGCCAAGGCACCGCCGTGATCGACGGCAAGGTGGTGGACATGTTGCTCGCATTCGATCCGTTGAAAGGATCGGTATACCCACCGCTGCTCGAGGGCCACGCCCCACGCGCAGCGGACCAGATCGTGCTCGCAAGCCAAACGCTGCAAAGGCTGCACCGACGGATTGGGCAGACGGTGACGCTTGCCGGCCCCGAAGGCCGGCCACTCACCCTTCGCATCGTTGGTCGCATGATCGCCCCGTCGGTGGGTGACCTCTTTACGAACAACATGGGTGACGGCGCGTGGGTATACGGGCCAGCCGTGCGCAAGCAGCAGGCACAAACCCCGGCCAATCTGGACAGCTCGGTTCCTCCCACGGTTTTCACGCTGTTCGCTGTGCGCTACGCCCCGGGCGTGTCACACACGGCGGCCTTTGCCAGTTTGCAGCGCACCTTCGGACGGACCGTGCTCAGACAGCTGCCGTCCGAAGACGTCCTCAACCTCCAGAGTGTCGATCGCCTCCCTACGCTGCTCGCGGGCCTCGTCGCGCTCCTCGGCGTGGCGACCGTGGGTAACACCCTTGTCGCCTCGGTGCGCCAACGCCGGCGGGACCTGGCCATCTTGAAGACCATCGGGTTCGTGCGGCGTCAGGTTGCTGCGGTGGTCGCCTGGCAAGCCACGTCGGTCTCCGTCGTCGCGTTGCTCGTCGGACTCCCGCTTGGTGTAGCAGTCGGGCGGTGGGCTTGGAACGTGGTGACTCCTGGCATCGGCTCGGTATCCCCGGCGCTCGTTTCGACGGTGGCCATCGCTGCCGTGGTCCCTGCAGCGTTGCTGGTCGCAAATGCCGTCGCCGCGTGGCCAGGATGGGTGGCGGCGCGGGTGACACCGGCATTGGTCATGCGAAGCGAGTAGGCGGTGAGAATCGATTTACAACCTGCGGACATTTGCCTTCGTTGGCACCTTGAGTATCGCTCCCGTGTGCCGATGATTCCCACAAGCCGACGCATTCTCGGCCGGTGAAGCCGACACCCGGGCCCTCCTCACAAGCCGATCCCCGAACGGTCATTGCTATCTCGTCGGACGATCTCGGTGCTTGCTCCAGTTGGTTCGCCCTGGCCCTAGCAAATGAGGGAGGTAGTTCCATCGCCACGAAGTCGCGGGAATACTCAATGTTCCATTGGTGCCGCACCTGATCACAGCGCTGAGTGAGGCGAGCTAGCCCCGCGAGCGAGAACCTCCGGTGCCATGGCTCTACGTCGACCAAGCCATACTGCTGATCGGATTACGGGCAGGCCAAGAAGGATGAGGAGAGATGCGGCAATCCAATCCCAGTCCGCCCCATCATATCCTGCCAGGACCATCACGCCGCCGGCCAAACCGATGATGCCCTCTTGGCCGAGCAGCGTGCTCAAAGAAGGGGCGGAGCGCCCCATTGAGCGGTCATGTCGGCGGACGAATAAGAACGCGGTCTCGATCGTGAGGCCGGGCGGAGTGGTTATCCACAGACCAAAGACGACCCGACCCTCGGCAAAGGCAAAGCCAGCCCAGACCATGAATGCCCCTGAAATTAAGATGAGCACGGAGGCGGCTACAAGACTTGCTGACCCAGGCACTTCACGACCGACGTCCTCGTGCGACATGTCCGCCTTTCCCATTCGTTCGGGCTCGTGCTACAACAACGATCAGTCAGCTCGGGACAGGTTCAACTGACCAAACTCGCGCCATGCGCGGGGGAGACGGCCGCTCACCCCGAATGCTCCGGCGGTCCGCAGGGCGTCGCATACTGGCCTGAAGGACTCAGTCCTCAAGTCTCGTCTCGCTGGTGTTTTGCGAACGTTGTTCCAGGTACGCCACCCCGGCAATCCAACGGCTCGGTACACGCCCGGATGGATCAGGCTGTCGAACACCCCGGTCATGATTGCCGGCCCAAGGTGGCGGATGACAAGGCGCTCCAATACCGAGGCCTCGTTCCACACCTCGGGTAGCAATGCCCGGGCAAAGGCGAGATGGCGAGATTCCTCCATGCGGTGGTACCGGTTGACCTCGCGCACGTACGGGTCCGTATCGGGGTGCTCGCTCGAGCGCTTCTGGATGAGGTCAGGGACTTCTTCGCCCGTGAGAACAAGGACACAGAAGAGCGCCTTGTGGGTGATGGCCCGGCTGGTGATGAAGCGGTCGATACGGGAATAGATGCCTCGGGTGAAGGGATTTACCGCCTTCGGCGAGAGCTGTTCGATCACTCGAACGAAAAGGCGTGAATGCCGCGTCTCCTCACCGATCTCATGGAGCACGTAGGTGACACGAGGATCGACCAGGTCCTTCTGCCACGCCAAGATGAGCCCGAATCCCGCCATCAGCACGGACTCGAAGCGAACGCCGGCGTCGAGGATGGACGCCAGTTCTTCCCGGGAAAGGGCGGTCCATTGCTCATCAGTCAGATCGAGATTGAGATCCGCCACGCTGAGCAGTTCCTTTGGTAGGACCATCCCCGATCCCACCGATCCGGTCACTTCGACTTCGGGCTCGATGATCCGCCGCAACGATGCTGCCGTCAGACGTTCGATGCGGGTCTCGGTCGTGGCGCCAGTGTCGGGTGTGGTCTGAGCGGACATCTCTCCACTATTATCAAAATGATGAATACTGTCAAGTAATCACTTCTATGCTAGATTGGCCTCCATGTCCACTGCAGTTCTCGATGTAAGCCAGGGCAAGGGAGTGCGGACACGGCAAGCCGTGCTGGATGAGGCGATTGCGCAGTTCGCAGCCCTCGGCCGTCGAGGTACGTCCGTGTCGAGCATTGCCCGCCAGGCCGGGCTGACGCCTAGCGCCGTGTACGTCTACTTTCCTTCCAAGCAGGCCCTGTTCGACGCCGCAGTGGATGCTGATGCCGCTGGACTGATCGCCGATGCCCTGCCCGAGCTGCTGGCTGGCGCATTCGACGGCAACTTCGGTCAAGTCTTCGCACGCCTTCTCGCCTGCTTGCCAGCGCACCCCTTGGCGCGACGGGTTCTCTCTGGCGACGAGGGCACAGGAGCGGAGCGGTTGACGCAGCTGCCGGCTGAGCTTCGCCTCCATGAGGGTCTGACCGCTGCGCTTCGGCGTGGCCAACGCGAAGGAACGGTGCGGAGTGACATCGACCCTGAACTATGCGCGATCGGTTTGGAATCCATTGTGGTCGCTCTGCTGATTGCCATTCTCCAAACGGGAGGCGACACCGATCCTAGGTCGTCTGCAGGTGTGCTCGCTGTGCTCAATGCCGCCATCTATACGCCCTGAGGGGGTTCCATCGGATATTTCCTCTTCTCGACGCGGACCCATTGCTCGAGCACGTCGACATTGTCCCAGGTCGATCAGCGTGGGGAAATGATGACGCCCCGAACGTTCAGGTCACGTAGACGGGGTGTATGTGCTCATCGGGCTCAAGATGTGTCCGGAAGCCGATCGGCTTGCGGGACGACGAGGGCTGTCGCGGCGGACACCGCTGCTCGCGAAACTTGCCTGTTGCAAGCACAACGGGGACGGTCGACAACTGGCCCTAGGGGATTTGTCGAAGAGCTGTGGCAAGAAACGAATCACGACGCTGGGTGACCGTTATCGCGTCGAGGTCTGTCCGGCCCTGGTGATGGAAGTTTGGAAGCCACATCGCCAAATCAGGCGGAGTGACCCTGAGTTCGCTGACCGGCGCGAGCTCTGGCGGATATTCAGCTACCTCGCAATTGTGGCCGTCGAGGGCGAGAGCCCCTTCGGACAGAGGTTCCTTCGCCACCTCATCGAAACACTGCATCGCTACCGATGATGGATACTCGGCAGGCTTTCCCGTCGCCCGATTGGCGATCCCCTGGCGAGTCCCGCCTCCACCTGAGGTCAAGTACTGGCTCTATGGCGTCACCCGGCTGACGGGACCCGAGTAGTCGTTGGTGTTCCACAGGTTCTGATGCACCTGCGGCCACGCCCCCCTGGCCGCCGAAGCCGGTGCACTGGTCCGCCAGATGAACAACTCTCCTTCGCGCGTCCCGGCCACCAGCACCTGCTGCGACATCGCCCCGAGGGTGCCGAACACCGCTCCATTGGTAACCCATCCGCCGGTCAGCTTTGGGAAGCCCGGAGCTTCCTGCCCCTGAGCGTCGAACGCCCGCAGGTCGGAGTCCGAGCTCGCTTCCACGGCGTATGCCTGTCCTGAGCTTCCGGTCAGGTTCGCCACGATCGGCTGGTCGAAGAACTGCAGGCTGTCCATCACCTGGGGGAAGCCCGAAAGGAACGTACCGGTTGCCGCGTCCCACGCGTCGAGCTGGCTGTCGTGCGGTGACTGCTCGGCCGGCTCGGAGACGTCGATCAGCTCCCCGGCGCTCTCCGCCGCACTGATAACGTCAAGCGATCCGCCACTTCCCGACGCCGCACCGAGCGGCGCGATGATCGGCATCCCGAGGGCGGGAACACTGGTGCCGAGAATCCCCGTCGAATTCGACTTGGACCCAGACGGTCCCGACGCCAGCACGTTGGGCAACCCGTCCGTCGTCCCGAGAGCATCGCTCCCGTCCGCCCGAAGCAAGTAGACCGGACCGACATCGCTCTGAACCGCGATCAACGGCCTACTGCCGGGAACCGTGGCCACCGCCGGCCCGTTGCGCGCCCCGTCACCGATGTCGGGAAGCAGGTCGGGATCGAGATCGGCGATGGCGACCGGCCATCCCGGGAGAAACGCTCCGGGGTTCGGATAGCCCGGCGGATCCGGCGCCCCGGCAGTCGCCTGATGTAACGACCCGTCGGGCCAGATGGCATACACGCGGGTGTTGGCCACATCCGAGAGCTTCCCGAACGCCGAGAAGAGCACCCCCAGGGTCCCGAGCGACGCGTCGGGCGCCCCCGTGTACTGCTCGTTCGAGGTCACCACCACTTCTGGTGGCCCGCCGGGCACGAGTTGGGCGATAGCTGGCGTGTCGTCGAGCTTCGTCCCGGTGTCCCCTCCGGCCCCGGAAAGGAACGTCACCTGGCCGTTAGAAGGATTGACAGACTGCACCTCCTTCGGATCCACCACCTCAACCGGCCAGCCGGGCGCTGCCTTTCCGCCGGGCTGCCAGGCGTACACGTGACGGTCCATCGCCGTGGTAACCACATCAAGCGTCCCGTTGCCCTGCAGATCCCCGAGCACCGGCGCGCCGAGAATCCCTCGGAGCACTTCGTTGTCCGTGTTGGTAACACCCGGACCCGAGAACGCGGCGTCAGTCCGCACCGGCCAGCCCACCAAGAGCTTCCCCTCGGCGTTCCACGCCCATACTCGTCCGGTGTAGTCAGTGACGACCACGTCAAGCTCGTGGCCTTTCGCGTCGGCCAGATCTCCCACCGCCAGGCCACCGATGATTTCCCCTCGGGGTATCGCACTCACTGCCTTCGACGTATACGCCTCCTCAGCGGGGTGGTACCCCGTGTCAGGAGAGGTATGGACCGGCCAACCCGGGAGGTCCTTCCCGTTCGAGCCGTAGGCGTGGACGGTACCGTCCGCCGTCGCCACGAGGAGAGCGTCGGTACCTCCGGGCCCGATGGGGGCCAGTACCGGGGCTACTACAATCGAACTCGAGAACTTAGTGGGCGTCCCGTTGACCAGACTCGGATCCCCGTGCAGGAACTCGCTGCGCCGGGCCATGCCGACCATCCCCGCTGCGTCCTGTACGACCACCCGGATGGTGAACATGTACTTGTCGGGGACGGGCTGACCGTTCGTCGCGGCCGGTGACCCGTCGAGATTCATTGTCTTCGGGAACAATGCGGCGACTCGGGTCAGAGGGATACGGGCCAGCAACCCGGTGCGCACCCCATGTCCGGTGCCGCTCGACACCACCCGCCACGCCGATTGGGCCGGCGCTTCACCCGGCGCCACCTGCACCTCGTAGCGCCATGAAGGGCTCCGAGTTGTACCCATCACGCCCGAGACCGTCACCTGCTGGGACGGGGAGAGCACCTGGTACCACGGCAGGCCGTCGATCTCGGCTTGGGGAGGGATGCGGCCCGATGAAATCCATTGCACTAGGCGCGCCGCGTCGATCCGACCGTATCCGCTCGTCGGATTGAAACCCGGCCCGGTCGGGTCGCGCTGGGTCGTGACGAACGGCAGATCAGTTTTCACCTCCGTGTTGTTTGCGGGCCCGTTGGGCGGCGCGGCGGTGGCGAAGTCGATGCCGTCGGCCGACATGGTCACCAGTTGGGTGATCTCGTTGACCGAGAGCGCCACCGGAGCCCCTGAAACCGTGTGGAGTCCGGGGTACGGCGCGATGACATGGTCGGCCATCGCCACGGCCGCAGCCGATTCGGCCAGGCCGATGATCCCACCGGTCTTCCCGGTCGCCTCCGACGAGCACGAGGTGCTCTCCACGCTCACCGAGATGTTGGCCCCGTAGTTCGTGCAGCCGTTCAGATAGAGGTAGCTAGGGGGGGAGAAGCTG
>PKYA01000150.1:0-861 GCA_003133545.1 Acidimicrobiaceae bacterium
AAGCCCTGGGAGGCGGTGCGGCCCGCAGTGACCGGCGTGAACCATTTCCCGGTCCTGACCTCCCTCGAGGTCGACGGGGAGGATGGGTTCGAAATTCTGCGCGACCTGGTGGACGAGGTGGGTGGCCTTCGTGCGCTCACCCCGCACCCCGGGCAGGAGGAGGCCGAGAAATTCTCGAAGCTCGATTTCGCCCGGCGCCACGCCCTGAAGCTGAACATGCTGGAGCGCTGGGGCTCCTTTCCCGCGGCCGGCGACCGCCACATCGCCGAGTTCGTCTCCTTCGCCCTGACCCCGGAGTCCCACTGGGGCGCCGCGTACAACATTGAGCTGAGCCCGATCTCGCGACGGGAGAAGAACGCGGCAGAGGACATCGCCAATGTCGACGCCTGGTTGGCCGGCACCAAGGACCTGCAGANNAGACCTGGCAGTCGGGCGAGCTGCCTTCCCCCATGATCCAGGCCATGCTGACCGGGGTGCCCTTCGAGGCACCCGTCAACATCCCCAATACGGGCCAGGCGCTCGATCTGCCCCCCGATGTGGTGGTCGAATCGATCTGCGTCATCGATGGTGACGGGATCCGGGGGCGCGACACGTCTCGGCTGCCCGCTCCGTACGCGGAGATCGTTCGCAGGCACACTGCAACGCAGGAGTTGACCGTGGAGGCGGCGTTGCGCGGCGATCGGGCGTTGGCGGCCCAGGCCTTCGCGCTGGATCCCTTGGCCGGCCGGGGAGACCTGGGGCAGATCGACGCCATGGTGGACGAGCTCCTGGCCGGCACGGCGGAGTGGCTGCCCCAGTTCGCATAGCGTCGCGCCGGTCAGTACGAGGCGGAGGGACACAATGCGCATCGGATTCATCGGG
>PKYA01000150.1:943-7890 GCA_003133545.1 Acidimicrobiaceae bacterium
GACTGCTCGACCATCGATCCCGAGGTGGAGCGGGCCCAGCATGTCCGGGTCTCCGCCACCGGGGCGCGCTACCTCGACGCGCCGCTGTCGGGAGGGACGGCCGGCGCCCGCAACGGAGTGCTGACACTCATGGTGGGAGGGGATGCCGCCACGCTGGAGGATGTGACGCCCGTCCTGACCGCGTTCGCCCGCCTGATCGTCCACGTCGGCGGCCCGGGGATGGGCCAGGTGGTCAAGATGTGCAATCAGGTGATCTACGCCGCCCAGATGACGGCCACGGCCGAGGCCACTGCGCTGGCCGTGCGGTCCGGGGTCGACCTGCACAAGCTCTACGAGGTCCTCACCCATGCCACGGGCGACTGCGTGGCCGTGCGCACCCGCCTGCCGGTGGCCGGGGTGGTGGCCGACAGCCCGGCTTCGCTCGGGTGGGCACCCGGTTTCATGACCGACCTGATGGCGAAGGACCTCGATCTGGCCATGGCCTATGCCGCCACCGCGGGCGTGCCGATGGCCACCGCAGCCACGGCCCGTCAGTTGCTGGGCGAGGCGCAGGAGGCCGGCTACGGCCGCGAGGACTTCTCGGCCGTGGCCAAGGTCGTCCTGGCGCAGGCCGGAGCGGGATGACCGCAGCGACGCGGTTGCCGACACCGTCCGTGATCCTGGCGGCGGACCACCGGGCGCGCGGCGTGGTGACGATGGAGAACTACCGCGACTACGTCGACGCCCTGGCGCGGGCGTTGCCGTCGTGCGACGGGATTCTGGCGACGGCCCAACCTCTGGGCGATCTGGTCCGGGGGGGCCACGTCACCTCGTCGCAACGGACCTACCTCTCGTTGAACCGGACCGGCCTGGCCGGCTCCGTGTTCGAGCTCGACGACCGCCTGGTGGCCAGCGTGCCGCGGGCCGTGGCGGAGGGGTGGACGGGGGTCAAGCACATGACGAGGATCGACATGGCGGACCCCCAGACCGCCGCCGCCCTCGAGCTTTTGGGACGCGTGCTCGAGGACGCCCGGTCGGCGTCCTTGGAGGCACTCGTCGAGCCGCTCGTCTGGCGCGAGGGCCGCGTGGCGCGCGACACCGATTCGATCGTGCTGGCCGCCGTCGTCGCGCACGACATCGGTGCACCGGTGATCAAGGTGCCCGTGCCCGCGGTTGCGCCCGGCCGGGACCGCCAGCAGGCCGTGGCCCGGGTGGTGGCCAGCGTCGGCGTGCCCGTCCTGTTCCTCGGGGGCCCGCTGGGCGAGGCGGGGCGCGCACCGGTGCTCGACGAGGTGCGCGACGTGATGCACGGGGGCGGGAGCGGCATGGCGATCGGGCGCACGGTCTACCAGGACCCCGATCCGGCCGAGATGGCCGCGCTGGTGGCGGAGCTGGTGCACCAGTGATGATCCTGACGATTGACTTCGGCACCACGGTCACCAAAGTGGGGCTGTGGGGCGACGAGGGGCTGGTGGCCCTGTCGCGTTCCGAGCTGGTCACCTCCCATCCGCAGGTCGGGTGGGCCGAGCAGGACCCGTTGCGCTGGTGGACATCGGTGGTCATCGCGTGTGCTGAATCACGCGCCCAGGCTCCTGACGCCTTCGGCCGGGTCGACGTCGTGGTCTGTTCCGGGGCACGGCAGACCTTCGTGCCCGTGACCGCGTCGGGCGATCCGGTGGGAAAGGGCATCTTGTGGTCCGATCGGCGCGGCCTGGCCGAAGCTGCGATCCTCACCAAGGCGCTCGGCGGGGAGGACATCAACCGGGCCCGGACCGGCATCCCCCTCGACGCCGGGGCCGTGGCGGCCAAGTTGGCCTGGCTGGCCACGCACGAACCCGACCGGCTCCGCGCCTGCGACGTGATCCTCTTCGCCCGTGATTTCGTGCTCCGGCGCATGACCGACGAGGTCGTCACCGACGTCACCTTCGCCTCTCGCAGTGGCCTCTATGACTTCGACGGCAACGCCGTGCGCGAGCTGGCGGCGCCGGCGCTCGGCAAGCTCCCCAGTGTGGTGGCGTCCGACACCGTGATCGGCCAGCTCAAGCCGGTGCCGGGCGCGGAGCTCGGCCTGCGCCCCGGCATCCCGGTGGTCATCGGCGCCGGGGACCGCCAGTGCGAGGTCCTGGGCTCGGGTGCATCCGAGGACTGCCCCATGGTCAGCTGGGGCACCACCGCCAACGTGTCGGTCCCCGTCCATGAGCGTCCGGTCCCCTCGCCGGCCGGCGCGGTGGTGACCCGGGGGGCCGAGCAGGGTTGGCTGCTCGAGGGGGGACTCTCGGCCGCCGGATCGTTCCTGGCCTGGCTGGGCCGGCTGCTCGACCGCTCCCCTGACGAGTTGGCGACGCGCGCCGCCAGCTCCCCACCGGGCGCCCGCGGGGTCACGGCCGTGCCGTGGCTCGATGGCGCCCGCGCCCCGTGGTGGCGCGACGACGCCCGCGCCGGCTTCGTCGGCCTCGGTGCGGCCCACGGGACGGACGATCTGGCGCGTGCCGTGATCGAGTCGGTGGCCTGGGACGTCCTGCGCTGCATGGAGGTGGTCACCGCCGGCCGCCTGGGCGGGAGTACGGCGCAGGGGGTCACGCTCGGCGGGGCGGGCACCGGCCTCCCCTTGTGGGTCGACGTCCTGACCTCCATCCTCGGGATCCCCGCCGTCCGCCACCGGTCGGGTGAGGCGGCGTCGGCCGGTGCCGCACTCCTAGCCGGCCGGGCCCTGGGCCTGGGGCTGACCCTGGACCAGATCGATCCGGTGGAAGCGGTCATCACCCCTGATGCGCCCACGGTCGAGCTCTACCGGCGCATGCGTCCCCAGGTCGAGCACGTGGCCACCGCAGTGCTCGCCGCCACCGAGACGACCGCGTGGGCCGGCCCCGACCCGGCTCGTTAGGCGGTGCTGGTCGAACTCGCCTACGGCACCCACGGGACAGCCGTGGAGGTGCCCGCCGGCACCACGGTGATCGTGTCCCGCGAACTCCCGGGGCTCGATGACCCCCGGGCCGCGGTGCGCCGGGCGCTGGCGCACCCGTTGGCAGGGCCGCCGCTGGCCGAGCTGGCCGCGGGGGCGCGCCGGGTCGCGGTGGTCTTCCCGGACCTGACGCGCCCCATGCCCAACCGCACGGTCCTGCCCCCGCTGCTCGAGGACCTGGCCCGCCGGGGCATCGCCGATGGGGACATCACCTTGCTGTGCGCCACCGGCACCCACCGCCAGGCCACCGCAACCGAGATGCGCGACCTCGTCGGTCCCGAGATCGTGGAGCGCTATGCCATCGTCGACCACAACTCCGCCAGCGCGGAGCATGTCGAGGTGGGGAAGGTCGACGGCGTGCCCATCCTCTTGCAGCGCCACTATGTCGAGGCCGATCTCCGCATCATCACCGGGTTCGTCGAGCCGCACTTCTTCGCCGGTTTCAGTGGCGGGCCCAAGGCCGTGTGCCCGGGATTGGCCGCCACCGAGACCATCCTCGAGGCACACCATCCTCGGCGCATCGCCGACGCCCACGCCACGTTCATCTCCCGTGAGGGGAATCCCGTGCACGACTTCGTGCGCGCCGCGGTGGCGCTCGCTCCTCCCCATCTCTCCATCGATGTGGCGATCAACCGGGACCGACAGCTCACCGCCGTCTTCGCCGGCCCCTTGACCGCGGCGCATGACGCCGCCTGCGCCTTCGTCGAGTCATCCGCCGTGCAGCGGGTGGGCGCCCGGTTCGACGTCGTCGTCTCGACCAACGGCGGTCATCCCCTCGACCGGAACCTGTACCAGGCGGTAAAGGGCATGGCGGCGGCCGAGCGGATCGTGCGCCCGGGCGGCATCATCGTGATGGCGGCCGCCTGCGTCGACGGGATCCCGTCGGGGGGTGCCTTCGCCGACGTCCTCAGTCGCGCCCGCACCCCCGAGGACCTGATTGACGCCACCGGCGGGGCGGAGCTCGACCGCTGGCAGGCCCAGGTGCTCGGGCGGGTGCTCCAGCGCGCCCAAGTGTGGTGCTACAGCGACGGGTTGACCGATCAGATGACGACGGACGCGCTGCTCGTCCCGGTGCACGACCTCACCACGGTGGTGCGAGAGGCCCTGGACGCGCGCGGCCGCGCCGGCTCGGTGGCGGTGCTCCCCGAGGGGCCGCTCACCGTGGCCACCGTGGCGCCGTCACCCTGAGCGTGCGGGGGCCGAGCCGTCACTGACGTCCACGTCAGGGATAGAGTGCTCAGCCAATGACGGGGGAGCCGCTCTTCGATTTTGCGGTCCCCGAGGATCTCTTGCGCGAGGCGGTGGCGCAGGCGAAGGACCCCGAGGTGGTCGCCGACGTCGCCATGATGCCGGGGACGGGCCAGGGAAAACCGCCCCCCTTGCTCGGGATACTGCGTGACTATGGCTACAAGCCGCTCGTCCTCATGACCGGCGCCGCGATTATCCCCGGCACCTTCGGCAACGGCATCGGGCTGATCGGTCACAACCTCGAGGTCTCGTTCCACATGTCCAACGCCTCCCTCGGGGCCGTGGCCTTCGTGGCCCAGGTGTCCCAACTGCTGTGGGCAGTACCGCTCGCGCTCTGGGCCGACCGTGGGAGCCGCAAGCTCGTCGCAGCCATCTCTCTGATCATCTTCGCCGTCTTCGGTTCGGTCATGGCGCTCTCCCCCAATGTCTGGGCCTTCGCCTTCCTCTACCTGGCCGCCTCGGTCGGGACCGGGGTGAACAACACCGTGCACAACTCGTACCTCTCCGACGCCTACCCCACCGAAGCCAGGGGGAGGATATTCAGCTGGCACAATCTCTCCGACCCGCTCTCCCAGACGGTCGGCATCCTGATCTTCGGCTTCGTGGTCACGATCGCCCATGACTGGCGCTACGGCTTGCTGGTGGCTCTGGCCGGCATCCCCATGGGCTTCGCGCTCTTCACGCTGCGCGAGCCGGAGAAAGGGGCCAACGAGAGCAGCTTCATCCTCAAAGCCTCCGGCATGGACCTGCACTCCCAACAGGGGGCGGCGCCGCGCGTCTTGTTGGGCTCGGCCGTGACACGGCTGCTGCGCATCCGGTCGCTGTACTACGAGCTGGTGGCGGTGGCCATCCTCGGCTTCGTCGGCACCGGGGCCGGCCTGTTCGGCAACCTCTTCCTGATCGACAAGTTCCACCTGGACACGGCGAGCCGCAGCGAGTTCTACGCCATCGTCGGCCTGGCCGCCTTCCTCGGCCTTCCGTTGGCCTATGTATTCGGCGACCGGTTCTTCCGCCGCGCCCCCCAGCGCCCCCTGGTCATCTCCGGCTTCTGCATCGCGGCCTACGGGCTCCTCTACGTCGGCTCGCTGTACGTGCCAAAACTGTGGATGGTGTGCGTGCTGCAGACCCTGGCCACCGCCGCCGTGTCCCCTTTGGCCATCTGTATCTTCATGACGCTGGCCGCCACCGCCCCACCCGAGATGCGGACCATCTGCTTCGCCATGTTCGGGGTGTACTCCCTGGTCTTCGGCGGCTTCGCCGGCTCGGTCCTCATCGGCGCCGTCTCCGATGCCATCGGCGGCCTGCACGGCATTGTGGTGTCGCTCACGGTGATCGCCCCCGTGTGCGTGGTCGGTGGGTTTCTCCTGATTCTTGGCTCGCGTTGCGTCAAACGCGACATCACTTTGGTGATCGAGGACGTGATAGAGCGCTACACCGAGGGCAAACGACGCCAGTCCGGCGGGGAGATCCCGGCCCTCCAGGTGCACAACCTCGACTTCTTCTACGGCACCAACCAGGTCCTCTTCGATTTGAACCTGCAGGTCGAGCAAGGCGAGATGGTGGCCCTTCTCGGGACGAACGGGGCCGGCAAGTCCACGTTGCTGCGCGCCGTGTCGGGGCTGTCGCACCCGCACCGCGGCGTTGTCCGCCTCTTCGGCATGAACGCCACCTACTTGGAGCCCGAGCAGATCATCGAAGAGGGCGTGGCGTTGCTGGTGGGCGGGAAGATGACCTTCACGGGGCTGACGGTGCGGGACAACCTGCGCGTGGGTGGGCACACGCTGCGCCGGGACCGCGCCCGCTCCGCCCGCGCCCTGGAGGAGGCGATGGATGCCTTCCCCGAGCTCAAGGCCCGCCTCGATCAGCCCGCCGGTACCCTCTCGGGCGGGGAGCAGCAGATGCTGGCCCTGGCCCGGGTCATGATGACCCGCCCCCGCCTGCTGCTCATTGACGAGCTGGCGCTCGGGTTGGCCCCCATGACGGTGGACACGCTGATGGCGATGGTGCGCCGGATCAACGCGGAGGGGACCACGGTCGTCTTGGTCGAGCAGAGCGTGAACCGTGCGGTGAGCCTGGCCAGCCGGTGCTTCTTCATTGAGCGCGGTGAGATCCGCTTTGACGGGCCCACGGTGGAGCTTCTCGCGCGCGACGACCTCCTCCGACCGGTGTTCCTCGGCACAGCCGCTGCAGGCCTGGGCTAGGCGTCCTCGTCGATGCTGGCCTTTGCCGCGCCGAATTTCGTCCTCCTCCAAGGCGTCATCATCGGCCTCGGCTACGGCCTGCTGGCCGTGGGGCTGGTCCTCATCTACCGCACCAATCGGGTGCTCAATTTCGCCCAGGGGCAGGTGGGGGTCATCGCGGCGGTGTTCCTGGTCAAGCTGACCGCCGACTTCCACTTCGAGTACTGGTTCGCCCTGATCCTGTCGCTGGCCCTGGCGGCTGGCGTCGGGGGGCTCTCCGAGCTGGTGCTGCGCCGCCTGCTGCCCATGGCCTTCGACGGGCTCGAGCGTTGGGGCGTGGACCCGGGCGACGCCAAGCGCCTGCTCGGCATCATCGAGCAGCGCTGCCTGGTCGGCCGGACCGGGGCCACCTGGCAGGCGGAGACCGTGCACGCGCTGCAGCGCCGCGGCCTGTCCCGGGGTGCGGCGCTCCGGCAGATGACACAGCGCTACGTCGAGCACATGCATACCAACGAGCCCGTGCACACCTGGCCTGCCGCCTGACCCGCCGTCGTCCCGGCCGGCCCCGTGCTGGCCGG
>PKYA01000086.1:0-31364 GCA_003133545.1 Acidimicrobiaceae bacterium
TCGACGTCCTGGCCGGTGGCCGGGTGCACAATGCGGATCTCCACCCCGGGCAGCGGCTGGCCCACCGAGGCCAGACGCTCGGGCGGGTGGTCGCCGGGCCCGAGCGCGGTGATGGAGCCCATGGTCTCGGTCTGCCCGAACGTGTTGGTCAGCGCCACTCCGGGGAGCGCCTCCATCGTCCGACGGATCAGCTCGGGAGTGGCCGGGGCGGCGCCGTAGGCGAGGCTGGTCAGCGCGCTGAGGTCGGTCCCCTTAAAGTCGGGGTGCTCCAGTATCCGGTAGAGCATGGTCGGCACCAGGAACGACGAGGTGACGTGGTGGCGTTCGGCCAGGGCCAGCCACTCGCCGGCGTCGAACCTGGTCTGCACCACGGTGGTCGAGCCCTTGGCCAGCCCCACCAACAGGCCCAGCATCCCGCCGATGTGCACGAGGGGCACGCACATGAGCGAGACGGCGGGCACGGGCTCGACCGCCGGCGAGAAGGCGGCGATCCTGGGACCGACGAGCCCGTGGCTGAGGGGCACCGCCTTGGGGATCCCGGTCGTGCCGCTGGTGAACAGCACGACCGCGTCGTCCTGCGGCTTGAGCTCGTACGGCGCCACGGATCCCGCGCCGCTGTCACCCAAGAGGGCGGCGCCGAGCACGGGCGAGATCCCGGCCGCGGCCGCCACCCCGGCGTACGGTGACCCGGCGACGCCAGTCGACCTCGTGCGGGCCGCCTCCATGAGCACGGCGAGTTCTCCGCTGGTCAAGCGCGGATTCATGAGCGCGGTCGCTGCCCCCAGGGTCGTGGCGCCGATGAGGGCGGCCACCGAGAGCACGCTGGCGTCATCGACCAGCGGGATGCGCCAGCCGGGCTCGACACCCGCGGCGCGTAGCCCGGCGGCAACCCGACCGACGGCCGCGTCGAGCGCGCCATAGGTGGTCGACTCGCCGGCAATGATCAGCGCCACGCGGTCGGGGTCAAGGGCCACCACGTCGCCCAGGACGCAGCCCATCGGCTTCCCTTCACTCACTGCGGGATCCCCCTTCGGCGAACGGTTCATCCTATGTGCGTTCCTTTGCCGTGACGAGGTGCTCAAAAGATGCTGCCACCGCTCAGGAGGCGGGCGCGCAACAACCCCGCGAGCCGCTCCCGGTGCCAGCCGGCATCGCCGTAACTGAGCCGGTCGAATTGGGCGCGCTTCATGTAGAGATGCAGGTCGTGCTCCCACGTGAAGCCGATCCCGCCGTGCACCTGCAAACCCGACGCCATCACCCGCCTCGACGCGTCCGACGACCAGACCTTTGCCGTCGATGCCGCCGCCGCTGCCTCCGGGTCCTCGGCCGAGATGGCCCAGGCGGCGTACCAGGTGGCCGAGCGCATCCCCTCCACGTCGACCAGCATGTCGGCGCAGCGGTGCTTGATCGCCTGGAAGCTGCCGATCGGCTGGCCGAACTGGACGCGATCCTTGGCGTACTGCACGGCCATCTCCAGCACGCGGTCGGCCCCGCCGAGCATCTCGGCCGACGCGCCGACAGCACCCCGGTCGAGGATCCCCGTGGCCAGTTCCTGGCCGCCCAGGAACGTGGCGGGTGCATCGTCGAGGGTGAGCCACGAGAGCACCCGGGTACCGTCCATGGCCGGCTCGGCCGGCGGCCGGGTGCCTGCGCCCAGCTCGACGGCGAACGCGCCACCCGGCGCGACGACGACCGCGATGTCGGCCACGGCAGCACCCTCAACCGGCCCCATCCGGCCCGAGACGGTCCATCCGTCGCCCCTCCCCGCCGGCGTGGCCACCATGGCATTGGGATGCGTGCTCCAGGCGACGCAACCGATCCGCTCACCCGCGGCCAGCGCGGCGACCCAGTCGGTCGGGGGTCGCTCTGCCGACGCCAACGCGGTCAGGGCCAGCAAGCTGGGCAGGAAGGGCACCGGCGCCGTGTGCCGACCTACCTGCTCGAGGAGCACGGCTGCCTCCACCCAACCCAGCCCCACCCCTCCTTCGGCCTCCGCCAGCGCGATGCCCAACCATCCCTGATCAGCCAGGGCCCGCCAGAGGATCTCGTCGTAGGGACGCCCCGATCCGAGGTGCGCCCTCACCTGATCGTGCCCGGCGCGGGCGTCGAGCACGTCGCGCGCCGCCTCTTGGAGTGCCACCTGGTCCGCAGACAGTTCGAAGTCCATCGGGGGTCATGGTAGGGCGACATGGTGTGCGAAGCTGAAATCGTGGACCTCAGCCCCACTCCGGAACAGGACGCGTTCAGGAAGGAAGTGCGCGCCTGGCTGGTCGACCACCTGCCGTGGGAATACGGTCAGGGCCTGCCGCCCCGGTTCGAGGACCTCGGCGAAGAGGTCGCGTTCCTGCGCGCCTGGCAGGCCAATTTGGCTGCCGGCGGCTGGGTGGGCGTGGCCTGGCCGGCGTCGTTCGGTGGCCGGGGCGCCGGACCCGCCGAGCAATTCATCGTCCAAGAAGAGCTGGCGCGGGCGCGGGCACCCGAGATGGTCGGTCGCATCGGGCTCAATCTCGCCGCCCCCACGCTCCTCGCCTGCGGGACCGCGGCCCAACAGGACCGCTGGCTCTCACGCATCCGCACCGCGGAGGACCTGTGGTGCCAGCTCTTCAGCGAGCCAGAGGCCGGGAGCGACCTGGCATCGTTGCGAACCCGGGCCGAGCGGGTCGAGGGGGGTTGGGTCGTCAACGGGCAGAAGGTATGGACGTCCTACGCGCAGTTCGCCGACTGGGGCGTCTGCCTGGCGCGCACCGACCCCGCCGCGCCCATGCACAAGGGGATCTCGTACCTGGTCATCGACATGCACCATCCCGGGGTGGAGGTCCGGCCCCTGGTCCAGCTCACCGGCGAGGCCGAGTTCAACGAGGTCTTCCTCTCGGACGTCTTCGTCTCCGAGGATCAACTCATCGGCCCCGAGCACGAGGGGTGGCGGGTCGCCAACTCGACCCTTTCGCACGAGCGGGGCACGAATCCACGGCAGCTGGTCATCCACATGCAGCTGCTCGAGGAGCTGCTCCGACTGGCCGAGACCAACGGCGCCTTCGACGACCCGCGGCTCCGCGGCGCGCTGGCCCAGGCCTACGTGGAGATCCGCCTGTTCCAGCTGCACAACCTACGCAGCGTGAGCCGGCTGTCCCGGGGAATGGAGCCGGGACCCGAGGGNNCTGGCGGTGGTGGGCGACGCGTCACCGCTTTGGAAAGGCGCCGACGCCAACCCCGGTGACGGCTTGTGGCAGCGCTCGTGGCTGTATTACCAGGCGTCGTCCATCTGGGCCGGCACCAACGAGATCCAGCGCAACGTGATCGGCGAGCGGGTGTTGGGACTGCCGCGGCCGGCACGGCGCCCCGAGCCCTGAGAGGGAGGGGAAGGACCCATGCCTGATGCGACAGGGCGCGACAGCGTCCTCTACGAGGTGGACGGCCACGTGGCCACCATCACCATGAACCGACCGGAGGTGGCGAACGCCCAGAGCTCCGCGCTCATCGACGGGATAGACCACTTCTTGGACGTCGCGGACGCGGACGACGAGGTGCGCGTCGTGATCCTGGCCGGTGCCGGGCGACATTTCTCCGCCGGCCACGACCTCAAGGCGCTCGTCGGCGGCGAGTCGGACCCCTGGACCGAGATCCGCCAGACCCCCGAAGGGAAGTTCCGGCACGAGCAGGTCATGTACTACGAGCGCTGCAAGCGCATTTACGCGTTCCGCAAGCCGACCATCGCGCGGGTCCAGGGTTCGGCCATCGCGGCCGGCCTGATGCTGGCGTGCATGTGCGACCTCATCGTGGCGGCAGACGATGCCGTCTTCTCCAACCCTGTACTGCGCATGACCGGTGCCGGTGTCGAGCTTCTGGTGGAGCCCTGGGAACTGGGCATCCGCAAGGCCAAGGAATTCCTCTGGACGGGCGAGAAGATCGACGCCCAGGAAGCCTGGCGCCTCGGGTTGGTCAACCGGGTCGTCCCGGCGGCCGAGCTGGCCGAGCGCACCCGCGAGCTGGCCGAGCGGGTGGCACTGATTCCGCCGGCCACGGCCCAGGTCACCAAGGACACCATCAACAACACGGCCACGTTGATGGGCAAGGAGGAATCCTGGAAGTACCACTTCATGGCGCACCACTGGATGCACAACACCAAGACCGCGCTGGACGCGCTGGACGCCCGTAAGGCGAAGGGCTCCATGCAAGAGGTCTTCGCAGAACACCGCGATGACTGAGGATCCACTCCCCCTCACGGGACTCCGGGTGATCGACGTCGGGACGCGCATTAGCGCGCCGTTCTGCGCCGGCCTGCTCGGCGAGATGGGGGCCGAGGTGATCAAGGTGGAGGATCCCCGAGGGGGAGACTTCATGCGCACCATCGGTCCGTTCGTCCCGGACCCTGGCGCGGCGGGTGGCGGTACGGCGGAGGGTGGGGCGGACGAGGGCGAACCCGGGGGGTACTCGCTGTGGTGGGCCGTCGAGGGACGCGGGCGCAAGGGGGTGACCCTCAACCTCCGCCAGCGGGAGGGCCAGGACCTCTTCCGGCGCCTCGTGGAGCACGCCGACGTGGTCTGCGAGAACTTCCGGCCCGGGACGTTGGAGGCCTGGAACGTGGGTCCCGCCGACTGTTCTCCGAAGGTGGTCTGGGCCCGCATCAGCGTCTTCGGACAAGACGGCCCCAACGCACGCCGGCCCGGCCTCGACCGCATGGGCATCGCGTACGGCGGTCTGCTCAACCTCACCGGCTACCCCGATCGTCCGCCCGTACGCCCCGGCGTCACCATCTCCGACTACCTCACCGGCGTCTTCGCCGCCGAGGCGGTCATGGCCGCGCTCTACAGGCGGGATCGCCCCGGCGGCACCGGGCGAGGCGGCGTGGTCGACGCCCCGCTGTACGGCTCCATCCTGCGGACCTTGGAGTGGACGATCACCGCGCAGGACCGCATCGGCCTCACGCGGCGCCGGGAGGGAAACCGGTTGCCCAATTCAGCTCCGCTCGACAACTACCGGACGGCCGACGACCGGTACGTGTGCATCGTGGCCGGCTCCGACGCCAACTTCTCGCGTCTTTGCGCCGCCATGGGACGACCTGATCTCCTCTCGGACACCAAGTGGTCCACCTTGGCCAAAAGGGCGGCCGGCTCCGACGAGATCAATGACATCGTCGCCACCTGGGTCCGGGATCTCTCCGCCGCCGAGGTCGAGGCGCGCTGCATCGAACATGGAGTTCCCGTGGGGACGATCTACGATGCCAACGACATCCTGGCTGATCCCCATATGGCGGCGCGCGGCGACATCGTGACCGTGAACGACCCCGTCGCCGGGCCGCTCCGCCAGCAGGCACCCTTCCCCCGCCTCGATGGGCGGGCACCACGGGCCCCGGCTCCCGCCCCGCTGCTGGGCCAGCACAACCAGGAGGTGTGGGGCGACCTGGTGGGCCTCAAGAGCGAGGAGCTGGCCGAACTGGTGGCCGCCGGCACGCTTTGATGCCGACGGGGGCGCCCGGGGCGTTCCCGCACCGCGGGTAGTGTCTCGGGGCCATGACCCGACTGCACGACCTCGGCCCGGCCGACGCCGCACCGAGCGTGCCAACGGGGACCGAGGAGCTCCGGACGGCGGCGCCGGAGATATTCGTCGGCGACATCCCCTTCGGTTTCGACGTGGGCGACGACGGCGTGCACATGGCGGGCGACGCCACCATCACCGACGCGTTGCGATCGCCCGGCTCGGGACTACCGCGCCCCTCGGTACTGGCCACGATCGCCGACTGCATGGCCGGCATTCCCGCCTGCATGGTCACCGCGCCGCAGCTGGCCGTGACGCTCGACATAGCCGTGCGCATCACCGCGGCGCATTGCGGAGACCGCCTGGTGCTCGACGGAGAGATCGTGAAGCAGGGCCGCTCCACCGTGGCCGCCGAGGTCCGGTTCTCCGATGCCCGCACCAACGCGCTGGTGGCAACCAGCTATGTGACGTTCATGGGCTCACCGCGCCCCCAGGACCAGGCGCCGCTGCTCCTGCGCGGCATGCGGACGACCGGTTCCATGGCGATCCCCCTCCCCGACTACGTCGGGATCCGTACACCGTCGCCGGGGATCGCCGAGATGGACCTCACCCCGTTTGTCATGCAGGCGTCGAGCTCGTTGCAAGGTGGCGCCGTGGCACTGCTCGGGGAAGTCGCGTCCGAGACCCTCACCTTGTCAACCGTGCTCGATCTCGATGTCCGCTACCTGAGCGCGGTGCGGGTCGGGCCGGGTCGGGCCACCGCCAGCGCGCTCGGCGCGGACCACGTCCGGATCGAGGTGCGGGACCAGGGCAGCGCCGACCGCCTGGCCGCGCTCATCGTCACCCGCGTGGCGCCGGCCCCATGAGCACATCGGACTCCATCAAGTTCGGCATCTACGTGCCGCAGGTGTCGTTCACCTATGCAGACATCATCGACCGCGCCACGGTGGTGGAGGAACTCGGTTTCGACTCGTTGTGGTTCTACGACCACCTCTACAGCCCCGGCCTCCCGGATCTGCCCTCCTTCGAGGGGTGGACCCTGGCCACCTATGTCCTGGCCCAGACGTCACGACTGCGCGTCGGGCACCTCGTCCTGTGCAACAACTTCCGCCACCCGGCGCTGCTGGGCAAGATGGCCACCACCCTCGACGTGCTCTCCGCCGGTCGCCTGGAGCTGGGGATCGGCAGCGGCTCGGTCGGGCACGAACACCATCAGGCCGGCTTGCCCTGGGGGACGCTCCCCGAACGTTCGGACCGCCTGGCCGAATCGCTCGAGATCCTCACCCGCATGTTCACCGGCGAGCCCACAAACTTTTCTGGCAGCCACTTCGAGGTGGCCGACCTCCCCAACCTCCCACCGCCGGTACAGAGCCCGCGCCCTCCCATCCACATCGGCGGAATCGGACCGCGCCGCACGATGCCGATCGTGGCCCGCTACGCCGACGTGTGGAATATCCCCACGTACGGGCTGCGCCACTGGGAGGCGAGCGAGCGGGTGCTCACGACCGAGTGTGCGGCCATCGGCCGTGACCCCGCCACCATCCGCCGATCCCACGAGGCGGTCCTCGTGCTCACTCCGGACGAAGCCTCGCTGGAGGTGGCGCGGGCGAAGGCCGAACGCCGCTACGGGGGCGAGGGTTGGGGCATGGACGCGGGCGGCTACGTCGGCACGCCGCCGATGGTGGTCGACCGGATCGGCACCCTCGTCGACAAGGGCGTCACAACGTTCGTGTTCTTCACGTACGACCGTGCCGATCCCCGTACCCTCGAGCTGTTCGCCCAAAAGGTGATGCCGGCATTCGCCTGAGGTGACGGGCAGCCGCACCCACCCCTCGCCGCGAACGGCCACCCCGGCTGAGCCTGATGTGGGACACTCGAACGTGCTGGGCACCGAGAAGGGGAGTGCATGGAACTCTGGGAGCTGATCGCCCGCGAGAGCATCCGCGACCTGGTGGCCCGCTACAACGCCAATGGCGACTCGGGTCGATTCTCCGAGATGCTCAACGTGTTCGCCCCGGACGCCGTGATGGAGCTCGTGTCGGTCGACGGCTCCGTACGTCGCTACGAGGGCAGGGACGAAATTGCCACCATCTTCACTGCGACCAAGGACAGCTGGGATGGCAAGGCACACCAGACTCCGGCCCGCCACCACGTTCGACACTTCACAGCGACGCACCAGATAGATCTCGTCAATGCGACGCAGGCGCGCGGCCGCTGCTACTTCCTCGTCGTCATGGCACACGGCGTCGACCACTGGGGGCGTTACATCGACGAGTACGGCGTGCACGAGGGCCGCTGGGTGATTACCCAGCGGCGCGCCCTCTCGGACGGCCGTATCGACGCCAGCCCGATCGCCTGAGAGCCGGGCGCGCGGTCGGCGGCAGCCCCCGGCCGGCCTGCTCAAGCTGTCGCGAGCGCCGCCACCTCATCGACGAGGCGTTCCAGCGTGGCGGGGTCGACGCGCACCATGGCGGGATCCGCCCCTGCCCCGGCCAGCATGGCCGGCAAGTGGTGGCGGAGGCGCTCGAGTGCCCACGGCAGCATGGCGCCGTTGGCGGCACGGTCGTAGATGACCCAGCGATTCTGCAGCATTCCTTGATCGTCGTGGGAGATGTAGTGGTAATGGGGATCCTCGTCGAAGCAGTCGAAGCGGAGGTACTCGCGGCGCGACGCGGCCGACAAAATATGGAGCGACACTCCCGCGTCCTCGACCTCACCCTGGTGGGCCCGGGCCTCGAAGGCGGCGGCATGTTGGGGGTTGTCGCGGTAGAGGGCCCGGAGCGATTCCGTCGTGATGTGGCGTTGCTCCACCCCGATCACGATCGGGCCACCCTCCAAGAACGTCGTCTTCTCGGGAACCAACGGCTCGGGGGGCAGTGCCACCACCTTGCCGACCTTGTCCACCGTCGCCGGGCTCAGGCCGACCGCCGCGTCGCTCGTGTCGAGACCTCTCTCATCGCCCATACCTCGAACATTACGTGGCCCGCCGGACGAGAATGGCGCGCCGCCCGGCTCCGTTTGCGGGTCCTTCACGCGGTGATGCCTCCGTCCATGGAGACCACACTGCCCACCATGAAGCGGGCGTCGTCCGAAGCCACATAAGCCACGAGGGACGCGATCTCCTCAGGCTGCGCGTGCGGGACACGCGAGCCGCGGGGCATCCGCGTCGGATCGGCGCCGGGAGGGAACGTGAAATTCTGCAGCAGGGGCGTGACGATGCCGCCCGGTGCCACCGCGTTGATGCGCACGCCGGTCCCCGAGTACTCCGACGCCAACGACCGCGTGAGCAGGACGACGCCACCCTTCGAAGCCGCGTAGGCGGCGGCGTAGGGAATTCCTTGGAGCCCGCTGTTCGAGGCGATGTTGACGATGCATCCGCCGCCATCGAGAAGGTAGGGCAGGACGGCCTGGCACATGAGGAAGGTCCCGGTGAGGTTGACACCGATGATCCGGTTCCAGCTCTCGAACGTGACCTCCTCACTCAGGTCGAAGCGCCCGACGCCGGCGCAGTTGACCAGAACCTGGGGGCGGCCCAGCTCACCTGCGATGACGTCCACCGCGGCGCGCACCGATTCGGGTTGGCTGACATCCGCCTCCTTGGGCTCGGCCCGCCCCCCGGCCTCGGCGATCTGTCGGGACGTGGCCGCCGCGGCCTCCCCGCGGATGTCGAGGACGGCGACGAAGGCTCCCTCGGCGCCGAGGCGCACGGCAGTGGCGTGGCCGAGGCCGGATCCACCTCCGGTGACGATCGCCACCCGGTCGACGAAGCGCGCTCCACCGAGGGCAGGCGACGCACTCACCCGGCGGCCAAGGCCTCGTTGAGCACCAGGATCCCCCGGATGTTGTGGCCCTCGCGCATGTCGCGGTAACCCTCGTTCACGCCCTCGAGGGGATAGGTCCTGGTCACCAGTGCGTCGAGGTCGAATTGCCCGCGGCGATCGAGGTCCAACAGCCGCGGGATGTCCACCCGAGGATTGGCCGAGCCGAAGAGCGAACCGACGATCTGCTTCTCCCAGCCCGTCAACATCGACATGCTGATGGTGATCTGCGATTCGGCGTAGGGATGGATGTTGGTGACCACGACCCGCCCGAGCTTGGCGGTCAGATCCATGGCTTGGGAGAACACGTCACCGCGGCCGACTCCCATGGCCATGATCACCTTGTTCGCCATGAGGCCCCTGGTGAGATCGCGCACCGGTTCGAGGGCCTCAGCCATGGAGGCGAACGTGGCGTGGGCACCGAACTCCTTGGCCTTCTGCCGCTTGAACTCCACCGGATCGATCGCAACGATCAACTCGGCCCCGGCCAGGCGTGCCCCCTGGAGCGCCGAACTGCCGATCCCCCCTATGCCCACCACCACCACGGTGTCGCCGGGCGCCACCTTCGCCGCGTAGACGGCCGAACCCCATCCGGTCACGGCGCCGCAGCCGACGAGGCATGCCGTGCGCAGGGAGTACGAGGGGTCGACTTTTACGCAGCTGGCCTCGTTCACCACGGTGTGGTGCGCGAACGTCCCCAGCAGGCACATGAGGTTGAGGTCCTCACCTTGCGCGTGGTGGCGTGACGTCCCATCGACCTGACGACCGAATGCAATTCCCGCACCCATGTCGCAGAGGTTCTGGTGACCGGTCGAGCAGGGGCCGCAACGCCCGCAGGCCGGGACGAACGCGCACACCACATGATCACCGGGCTCGAGCCCGGTCACTCCAGGACCCACCTCCTCGACAACGCCCGCTCCCTCATGCCCCCCGATCATGGGGAGGGGCATCGGCGCGTCGCCGGTCACCAGATGGTCGTCGGAGTGGCACAGGCCCGAAGCGGCCAGGCGGAGGAGCACCTCGCCCGTCTTAGGCGGATCGAGCACGATCTCCTCGACACTCCACTCCTGTCCGATGCCCCGGCAGATGGCTGCTGACGTCTTCATCGTGACCCCCGGCTCTGCCGGCGCGGCGACCGGACGGGGCTCGATTCTAACGACGGGGACGTGGACCGCCCGTTCCGCGCGGCTCGTGGCCGGCCTCGGAGCCGGTCACCGGTCAGGTCAGCTGGGAGCCGACCGCCCCTGCCTTCCTCCCGGCGATCAGGAGGCGGGAGCGGTCGCCGAGTTCGAGTTCGGGAGATAACCGGAGCACACCGGCGCCGTGGAGGTCGCCACGAAACCGTTCTTCTCGGCTTCCATGAACCACCCGCACGTCTTGGGCAGGTTGTGGCCGAAGATGGTCGAGAAGTTGATGGAGTCAGGGAGCAGCCCGTTGGCGTTGTACGACTTCACATTGCGCAGGGCCTTGATCACCCCGGCGCTGGTGGGGTTCTTGCCCGCCAGCTGTATCCCCTTGATCATCAGGTCGGCACCCACGTAGCTCTCGTAGATGTTGTACGTGGGGAAGTTAGAGGGCGAGCGGTGCTCGTACTTCTGCAGCGCTGCAGCCATTTGCTCCGTGCCCGCATCGGGGAGCGACAACGGGCGGAACTCGGCCGAGAAGTACACCCCCTGCACCGACTTCCAGACCGTCGAATGGATGATGTCGGGTTCGTACCCGGTGGGGAACGAGACGACCTTCAGCTTCACACCAGCCTGCTGCAACGCGGTGAGAAGGGCGAAGTTGGAGTCATTGTCCATGGTGCCGTAGACGGCATTGACGCCGGCCGATTTCGCTGCCAGGGCCTCGGTGGTGAACGAAACGCTTCCGAAGACCACCGACGTGTCGAGCACGCCCACCTTCATCCCCACGTCCGTCGCCGCAGTGGCAGTCTGACTGGCGGCACGGCTGGACGAGGACGAGATGGCGTACCCGTAAGCGCCCAGGATCGATCCGCCGTGGCTCTTCAAGAACTGGGCCAAGCCGGTGCTGAGGGGATAGTTCGGATTGATGCTCCCGACGTCGGAGGCGAACATGTTGGTGTTGGGCTGCTCCCCCCACTCCGGTCCGTCGAAGCTCCCGCCGGTCACGGGTATCCCGGCCTGCTGCGCGTACTTGTACGCATTGAAGAAGAACGGGGTGTCATTGACCAGGCCGATGGCACCTTCGGAGATCGCCTGCTGCACGGCCGTGACGACGGTTGTGAGACTGCCCTGGTCGTTGAACACCAGGGGAATGATCTTGTGCCCGTCGATGCCGCCCTCTGCGTTCTGCTGGTCGACGCGAGCCAGGAAACCCTGGGGCGACGTTACGAATTCGGAAGCTGCTTCCCCGGTTTCCGAGGTAATCAGCGCGATCTTGATGGGAGCCGGGGCCGCGGACGCGTCGGCCGTCGGGACGACCATGGTGGCCGCCATTCCTGCCACCCCCGCCATCAGCGCAACTGATGCCTTGACGAGACGAGTGTTCACGCTGAGCCCCCCGGCTGAAGACGGACAGTGCCGACTGAACCGTCTGCGGCGGTTCGACACGGATGATTGCCAACACGTTACGATTTGGTGTGCAAACCGTCAAGTCACCCCACGGGTGACGGAGCTCCAGCGCCCCAGAATGTGCTGGATGCGCCCCCCGCGATGATGTACCGTCGGTCGAACAACCCTGGACGGGAAGTCGTTGGGGAGCACCCCTGGCCCGAGCGCACCACCGCCGCTCGGAAATGAGGGCCAGGACCCAGAGTGCGAGAGATCGGGGTCGTGCCATCACGACAGGGGGGAGGCGCTGAATGCTGCAGTACGTGATCGCTGGACTCGTGCTCGGCGGGATCTACGCCATCGCCTCCGCCGGACTGGTCATCACCTACGTCTCGTCGGGCATCTTGAACTTCTCCTTCGGCGCGCTGGCCTACTTCGTTGCGCGCTTCTACTACTACCTGCACACCCAGGAGAACTGGGGCATCATCTATTCCGCCCTGTTGGCGATCCTGGTCGCCGGCCCTGCCCTCGGCGTGCTGCTCTACTTCGCGCTCTTCCGTCACCTGCGGCTCTCGTCGCCGCTGGTCAAGGTGGTCGCCACCCTGGGCCTCCTCGTCGCCGTCCCCGCCATCAGCACCTTGATCTTCGGCACCCAGGCCATCGAGTCGGCGCCGGGTCTCGCGCCTCAGCCGGTGCGGGTCTTCAGCTTCCTCGGCGTGGCGGTGACGCTGGACCAGGTCATCGTGTACATCTGCGTCGTGGCCACCGTCGTCGTCGGCTCGGCCGTTCTCCGCTACACCGACGTCGGGCTGAAGGTGCGGGCCATGGTGGACTCCCCCGCCATGACCGCTCTGTCGGGCACCAGTCCCAATGCCGTATCTATCGGGGTCTGGGCCGTGAGCACCTTCTTCGCCGGCCTGGCCGGCGTGTTGGCGGCGCCGATCATCGGCCTCGACCCCAACAATTTCACGCTCCTGATCGCGGCCGCCTTCGCCGCCGTCATCGCGGCCAAGTTCCGCAGCCTGCCCATCGCCGTCGGAGTGGGACTGGCCATGGGCGTGGTGACCTCGCTCATTCAGGAATACCTCCCGCCATCGAGCAACTGGACGGCGGAGATCATCGACGCCGTGCCGTTCATGTTCATCGCTGTGTTCCTCGTCTACAACCTCGTTCGCCGCGACACCGACAGCGGAGCCGAGCGGGTGGGCGGTGCGCTGGACCGCGCCATCACCCCTCAAGGGGCGAACCAGATGGCCGGCTCGACCGCCAGCGCTCTCGAAGGTGGCTCACTCGGGCTGATGGCCAAATTTGCCGGGCCGGTCGTGCTGATCGTGGTGGCTGCCCTGCTGCCCATCATCGTGCAGGGGTTCTGGGTCGGGCTCATGGCCCAGGCGTTCGCCTACGGAATCATCTTCTTGTCCTTCACCCTCGTCACCGGGGAAGGGGGGATGATCTGGCTCTGTCAGATCACCTTCGCCGGAGTCGGCGCGCTCACCGCGTCGCAGTTGGCTACCAACCATGGATGGCCCGTATTGGCAGCGATTGCCGCCGGGGGCCTCGTGGCGTTGCCCATGGGCCTGCTCATCGGCTTCCTGACCATCCGGCTGGGCGACCTCTACGTCGCACTCGTGACATTGACGTTCGGGTTGCTTATGGAGAACTTGGTCTTCACCATGGGGATATTCCAGAACCTGGGACTCGGCGTGAACATGGGACGACCAGACTTTGCCGTTTCCGACCATGCCTTCGCCTACCTCTGCCTCGTCGCGTTCGTCATCGTCGCCCTTTTCATCTTTAATCTCCGGCGATCGACCACCGGGCTGGCGCTCAATGCTGTCCGCTGGAGCCCACCGGGTGCCCGCACCTTGGGCATCAGCGTCGTGCAGATGAAGATCATCGTGGCGGGCCTCGGGGCGCTGGTGGCGGGCATCGGCGGGGGCTTCCTGGCGGCGGCGCAGACCACCGCTCAACCGGGAAACTTCGCCACCTTCCTCGGGGTGGTATGGCTCGCCGCCCTGGTCACGATCGGCGTGCGCTCCAACGCCGCCGCCCTTGTGGCTGGCATCACGTTCACCATGTTGCCCGCAATCGCGCTGGCCTATCTCCCGTCATGGACGGGACAGCTCCCGGCCATATTGTTCGGGCTCGGAGCCATCGGAGTGGCCAAGTTCCCCGACGGGACCCTGGAACAATCGGGCGAGATATTCCGCCGCCGCCTCCTCTCCCTGGCCAACGGTCGCGCGCCGGCGCCGGCGGGCGACCTGAGGGCACCCGGCGCGCGTCTGCTGGCCGCGCCGGCCACGAACGGTGACGCGACACAAGTGGTCGAGGAGGTCCCTTCGTGAGCACGGACACGGAGGCCGGCGCCGTGGCGCCCGAGACCCTCGCCCCCGCGCCACCGGTGCTGGAAGCGAGCGGCGTCACCGTACGGTTCGGTGGCCTGCTGGCCCTGTCCGATGTCGGCCTCGCGATACCACCTGGGACCATCGTGGGACTGGTCGGACCCAATGGCGCCGGCAAGTCCACGTTGTTCGCGGTGCTGTCCGGGCTCTTACGGCCCGCTTCGGGGCGTGTGCACTTGCGGGGGCGGGACATCACCAAGGACAGCCCCCAGGGACGCGCCCGACAGGGTATGGCGCGCACATTCCAGCAGCCCGAACTGTTCTTGGGACTCACGGTGCGCGAGCACATCGTCCTCGCGCACCGGGTCCGCTTCTCACGCCAGCGACTCTGGCGCGACATGGTGGACCCGCGCTCGTTGCTGCCCAGTTCGCGGGAAGAGAAGGAACGGGTGGACACGCTATTGGAGTTGCTCGATTTGACCCAGGTGGCGCGATCCGCTGTCGGGGGACTTCCTCTCGGCACCAGCCGACTGGTCGAGATCGCGCGGGCACTCGCCACCCGACCCGACATCGTGCTCCTCGACGAGCCCCTCTCGGGCCTCGACATGAAGGAGACCGAGAATCTGGCATCGGTCTTCCAAAGGGTGGTGAACAACGAGGACCACCGGGTCTCCTTGCTGATGGTCGAGCACGACGTCGCCACCGTGCTTTCTCTTTCGAGCAGGATTTTCGTACTCAATTTCGGTGAACTCATCGCCTCGGGTACGCCGGCGGAGATCCGTGGCAACGAATCCGTTCGTTCGGCCTATCTCGGCGACGACGACGCGACTGTGGGCGGGAAGCCACAATGACCGAGCCGCTCCTTTCGGTCGAAAGCCTCGACGTGCGCTACGGCACCTCCCAGGCCCTCTTCGATGTGTCCCTCCAGGTGAACACCGGATCGGTGACCGCGGTTCTCGGCGCCAACGGAGCAGGCAAGAGCACCCTGGCACGGACCGTGTCCGGTCTCGTGCCCGCGGCAGCCGGTCGCGTGCTCTTCGATGGCCAGCGGGTGAGCGGTCGCCCGGCGCAGAAGATCCGGAAGCTCGGCCTCACCTACATCCCTGAAGGGCGCGGCATCTTTCCCGGCCTGTCGGTGATCGACAACCTGCGCATGGCTGTGGGCCAGGAGAAGCGGAGCGAGCGAGCCGGCGCCATCGACCGCGCCATCACACTCTTCCCCGTGCTCGGGCAGCGCCGTCAGCAGCGTGCCGGCAGCCTCTCGGGCGGCGAGCAGCAGATGCTGGCTCTGGCCCGTGCGCTGGCCGTCCCGCCCCGGCTCATCATTGCCGACGAGATGTCGCTCGGCCTGGCACCCATCGTGGCCGAGTCGGTCTTCCAAAGCCTCTCCGAGGCGGCGCGGGGCGGCATCACGGTCGTCCTGATAGAGCAGTTCGTGCACCGCGCCCTCGCCCTGGCCGACAGTTGCGTGATCCTCACGCGCGGAAGGGTGGGGTGGTCCGGACCGGCCGCCGAGGCGGGTCAAGAAGTGCTCGACCGCTACCTCGGCGAGGCGGAACAGGCAACCAACAGCACGGCGGTCTAGCGACCTGGACTACGCGCTGAGCGACGTGGACCACCCGCGGGGCTTGGTCAACACTTCCCGGACCGCACCCAAGGTGCGTTGCGCGCCGTCGCCTCCCTCATTGTCATGCTGGTCAGCGGCAGCCGGACGCGTCGCATATCTCTCCGTGCCGGGCCTTCCGTTCAGGGAGTCGCCCACGGCGCCTCCCTGTGGCGAGGTGTTCTCGATGGGGACCAACGTCAACGCCTCAATGGCATAGGCCAGTTTGGCCACGTCGGAGACCACGCTGGTCAGCCGGGTCTGGAGTGCGGCCGGGTCGGCGCAGCCCTCACCGAATGTGTCGCTCACCGACAACATGCCGCCTATCGCAGCCCGGCCAGCGGACGGATCAAGGGCAGTCCTTCTCGCCGCTGCGCCCGCAGCCGAGACTCCCGGATTCGCACTCGCCATGTCCTTGCTTCTCTGCTTCCTGTTGGACCGCCGCCTGGCCGCTCGTGCACCCGAGGGCAAACGATCACGCCGTTCCCTCGGGCTCATCTCCTTCACGTGCCCAGGCCTCCAATTCCAATTCAGGTAGTCGAGAAGCAGTCCGGTCTCACCAGAGTACAAAGTTCGCGGCCGGAAAGGCGAAATGGCGGGGCACTGTGAAGCCTCCCAACCCCGAAAGGCCGTGGGGGCCAGCACCTTTTCACCTGATGATCACGTGGAATTCATCATCCCGGGACCCGGTATGCCGTTGCAAATCGGCGTCGTCGCGCCGGCCCGAGGGCAGCTGCCCCTATTCCCGGAGGTGATCGGGGACCAACCCGGTCATGTCGATGCTGCCCGTCATGACCGCGCCCATGGTGCCGCCGTCGGCAACGAGGTTCTCCCCCGTCATGTAGCTGGCCAGCTGGGAGTTCAAGAAGATGAGGGGCCACGCCTGCTCGTCCGGGGTAGAGCGCCGGCCGAGAGGCACGGGGAAGCTCTCCATGAATTCCTTGCCGACGTACTTCTCGAAGTCCGGCATCATCGGTGTGTCCGTCGGGCCGGGGCTGATGCAGTTGACCCTGATTCCCTTCTCCGCCATGGCGAACGACGCCCACAGGGTCCAGATGATGATGGCCTCCTTGGAGGGGGCATAACCTCCCTTAATCTCGTCGGGATGGGCCTCGCACCATTCCTTGGCTGCAGCGAATCCGGGCGAGGTCACGAGCGGCATCCACTTGCCGATGTTCATGAGATAACCCGCGCCAGCCGTGGAGGAGATGCTGGCGATGGCCGACCCCGGTTCCATACGGGCTGCGACCAACTCGGCGAGGTGCCGCATGCCGACCACGTTGACCAACATGACGTCGAGGTCTGGAAACTTGGATCCTGGAAGCCCGGCGCAGTTGAACAGGGAGTGGATGGTGCCCCCGATCTTCTCGACCGCCTCAGCCGTGGCGTCGGGGTCGCGCAGGTCGACCGCTTGATAGCTCGCCACCGGCACCGGTGGCTCTTTCAGGTCGAGCACATGGACTTCTGCCCCGAGCTCCGAGAGGTGGCGTACCGCCGCCGCACCCATGCCCGCGCCGCCACCGCCGCTCACGATCACACGGTTTCCTTCGTATCCCCAGACCGATATCATGACAATCCCCTTTTCTCATCGACTCCGTAGTTTGCCCTATAGGCGTCGCTCGGACCGCAACGGTCGCTCCATAGACAGGTCGCCAAGGCCGCACCATTCGGTCGGACGCTCACCGCGGCGGGCCGAGCCCGTGCTCGGCCACGATGTTGCGATTGATCTCTCCCATGCCCTCGGCGATGACCGCCCGATCCGCTCCTACCGCCTCCACACCTCCTGGCTCCGCGATGGCGTCGCTGTCGCCAAGATAGGCGGCACGGACGACCGGGTCGGCGCGGATCTCGCTCGGCGTCCCCTGGGCGACGAGCTGCCCGAAGTCCAGTACGAAGATCTTGCTCGAGAGAGCAAGGACCGACGCCACATCGTGCTCCACCATGAGGAGGGAAAGACCATCCACGCTGCTGGCCACGACCCGCTCCAGGACCGCGGTCAGGTTCTCGGTGGCGCGGACGTCCAGGCCCGAGAGCGGCTCGTCGAGCAGCACCACGCGGGGGCCGGTGGCCAGGGCCCGCCCCACCTCCACCAACCGTGCCAACCCGAGAGGGAGGGCGGCCACCGGGGTGCGTGCGATGCGTGCGAGACCCAGGAGCTCAAGCAGCGCGTCGACGCGCTCGTTCTCGAGCTTCGTCGGTGGGGAGAGGGCGCGCACGCTGACGAGATCGCTCCAAAAACGTCGACGCTCATAGCGAACCCTGTGTCCGAGTACCAAGTGATCGCGCACGGTCAGGCCCATGAACAGCTCCGGCTGCTGGAACGTGCGGGCCAATCCGAGGCGGGCCCGGCTCTGTGGACTCAAAGCCGTGACGTCCTGGCCACTCATGAAGACGCGCCCGCTGGTCGGGCGCAGGAGACCGGACAACACGCCGAAGAGCGTGGACTTGCCCGCCCCGTTCGGGCCCACCAGCCCGATGATGCGCGCCGGGGGGACCTCGAGGGCCACGTCGCTCAGGGCCACGAGCCCGCCGAAGTGGACGGTGACCCCGGTGGCGGCCAATGACGCCGCCGGGGCGTCCCCGACCGGCGGCGCGCTCGGGGGTGTCGTCACGGGAACTCCCGACCGGCCGCCGCCGTTGCTCCCGCCACGCGCACGGCGAGACCCGGCTCGGGCCCGTAACCGGCTCCCGGAGAGCGCCCTGCTTCCGGCGGTTCCCGGCGAGACCCCCACGCGGCGAGCAGCTTGTCCAAGGCCCACCGCACCCGGCGCGCGTTCTCGGTCATGAGCCCGTTGGGGTATTTGGCCACCTGTATCGCACCCAGACCGAAGAGGATGGGCGTGACCTGTCCGAAGGCACTCGGCAGGTAGACCAGGGCGATCCCGGCGAGAAGGGTGGCCGAGAGGCCGGCGATCAGGGCGGCCATGTTGGAGCGGATCCCGAGGGTGACCAGCACGGCCAGCCAGACCAGTCCCCCGAGTGTGGAGTAGTTGCTCGGGAGCGCGCTCCCGAGCGAGAGCGCGAACATCGCTCCCCCGATGCCGGCGACGAGCGCGGCGAAGCCCGCCACCACGAGCTTGGTCTTGAGCACGCTGATCCCCATCGTCTTCGTGGCCGCCGGGCTCCACCGGGCCGCGTTGAGGGCGAGACCGGTGGTCGAGCGCCGCAGGTTGACGATCAGGAGCGACACGACCGCGAACACCGCAAGGGCAAGGTATGCGAAGCCTCGGGGGCTCGAGGCGAACGTGGGGAGATGGACGTTCACCCCGATCCCGTAGTTGGCAAAGGTCTGCTGGGCGAAGACGAGGTCATCAAACAACAGCCCGAAGGTGAGGGTGACCAGGGCGACATAGAGATCGCCGAAGGAGATCGTCAGGAAGCCGATGACGACGCCGAATGGCAAAGCGATCAATCCTCCGCCTACTACTGCCGCCATCACCGGCCAGCCATGATTGACGGCCAGCTGCGCGGCCGCCACCCCGCCGATACCAGCGAACGTCGCCTGGCACAGCCAGATCATTCCCCCCTCACCAGTCACCAGCGTGAAGGACAACAAGATGATCCCGAGGCTGGTGCCCTCCCCGATGAGACCCACCCAGAAGGCGGAGAGGAACAGAGGTACGACGCACAGGCCGACGAACGCCAACACCGAGGGCTGCCAGCCCAACGGGGACGCCGGCTGGCCTCCCGAGGTGACCGCCGGGGTGTCGCCCTGCGGCATGATCGCCCGGTCCAAGGCACCTCCCACCCCCTCGGACTCGTCGGCCCCGATGCCCCGGACCATGAAGAAGATGAGGAAGATGGCCGTGAACAGGAACGGGACGCTCGACTGGATGTCGGCCGTCAGCGAGTTCGACGCGGTCAGGAAGTAAGGGACCAGTTCCAGGACGATGCCCATGAGAAGGCCGACGGCCACCGCGATGGTGAGGTTGCGCAACCGGGCCGCGATCACGGCGGCGAAAGCGGCCACCATGAGAAGGGTGAAGTCACCCGGATCGAGTCCGATGATCGGCGCAGCCAACACGCCGGCCAATCCGGCCAGGGCGGTACTGACAGCCCATACGCCGATAGAGATCGACTCGGGGTTCGCCCCCGACAAGGCAGTCATGGCGGGCGAGTCGACCATGGCCCGCACGCGCAACCCGACGTCCGAGTAGCGCAGGACCAGGGCCCCCACCACCACGATGGTGGCCACGCAGGCGTACACAATGATCTGGTCCATGGTGACGGGGACCCCGAGGAACCGGAACACCCGGACCGGCTGAGGCGCCAGGCCGGGCGCGGAGAGGATCGTCCCGTTGCCGAAGATCAACGTGGTGGCCGGCGGTACCGCCACCGATATCCCGATTGTGGCCACGACCTTTATGAGAGGGCGCGCCAGCCGGAGCCGCCGGAAGAGGGCCAGATACATGGCAACACCCAAAGCCGGTCCGGCGACAAGTATGGCCAGCACGGCAGCCGGCAGGATCGGCCAGTGCTGCTGGGTGTTCAGGTAGTAGTAGAAGCGCGCCAGCGCGTAGGCGAGCGCGCCGAAAGCGAAGTTCAAGATGCCCGCTGATTGATACGTCACCACCAGTCCCGCCGACGCGATCGCGTAGATCCCCCCGAGAACCAGGCCAGCGATCACATACTGCAGCACCGCATCCCCCGATCCGATCGACCGATCAGTCGCAGAGGTCGATCAGAGGCCATTCGTCTCAGGTTCGTCACCAGGCCGGCCCCCGAAGAACTAAGGCAAGCGCCCAAAATGTTACCGCAGACCGGCCGGTGGGTCCACCTCCATGCCCCAGTCGAGCACCCGACGGATCGCGCGGACGATGGGGCCCGAAGAGCGGAGCGCGACAGCCACCCCTGGTACCGTGACCCGGTGCCGATCTGGCTGACCGAAGCCGAGTACAACACTTTGCGCGCGGTGTGCGACGCGCTGATCCCTCCGGACGGAGACTCCCCCGGGGCCGGGGAAGCGGGATCTGCCGACTATATCGATACCCTTCTGGGTGCTTTCTCGTTCGATCCGCCCCGGATCTGGGCCGGAGGACCGACGTCGGGACGCGCCGGCGGCGAGGCGTGCTTCGGCGACTTCCATCACCTGAGCGCGCTCGACGAACTGGCCTGGCGGACGCGCATTGAAGGGTCGCAGGGTCTGGCCGCGCGGGAATTCAACGGCCCGGTGACCGGCTACCAGCAGCGCTACCACGAGGGCCTGGGCCGTCTCGGCGAGGACTTCCCCCAGGCGGCTCCCGATGAGCGAGTGGTCCGGCTCAAGGCCGACCCAGAATTCCTCGAGCTCGTCTTCGGTCACGTCTGCGAGGGCATGTATGGAGCCCCTGAGTACGGAGGCAACCACGACACGATCGGCTGGCGTGCCATCGGATTCGCTGGGGACGTGCAGCCCCGCGGATGGACAGATCAGGAGGTCTCGGCACCATGACAGTCGACGCCGTGATCATCGGATCGGGGCCTGGAGGTTCGACCGCCGCAGACGTGCTGACCCGGGCCGGCTGGACCGTGGTCATCATTGAAAAGGGGCGCAACCATCTTCTCGATGCCCGCGACATGACCAAGCCGGCGTCGGACTATTCCAATGACGAGATCAAGTTCACCAACCGGCACTTTCTCGGTCCGGATCCCTTCCTCGAACCCCGCACATTCCGTCGTGGACACGACGACGGCGATCACACGCACGTGGGCGAGGTGAACTCCATCCCCTCCACCGTCGGCGGAGGTGGCACCCACGCTGACGGCAAGACGCCGCGCTTTCGCGAGGTGGATTTCGGCATGCTGTCGACCTTCGGTCCCCAGCCCGAAGCGGAAGTAGCGGACTGGCCGCTCACCTACGACGACCTCGAACCGTGGTACGCCATGGTCGAGCGGGCTGTCGGCGTGGCGGGCACGGCCGGGGCCAACCCCTTCGCCGCCCCACGGTCGGGCCCGTTTCCCATGCCGTCGGGTGCGCCGATGTACGGCGCCACCCTCTCCACCGCGGCGGCCGAGAAACTGGGATTCCACCCCTACGCAGCGCCCACCGCGGCCAACAGCGTTCCCTACGACGGGCGCCCCGCCTGCAACAACTGCGGGTTCTGCGCCTTCTTGGGCTGCCCCATTCACGCCAAGGGCGATCCGGTCGCCCTGCTCACCCGCACGATGGCCACCGGTCGGGCCGAGCTGTGGCCCGAGACCTTCGTGTCGCGCATCCGGACCGAGGGGCGTCGGGCGACCGGGGTCGACTACATCGGCCCTGACGGCATCGAACGATCTATGGACGCCCGGCACGTGATCGTGGCCGGCGGCGCGATCGAGACGCCGCGCCTGCTGCTTCTCTCCCGGCTGGGCGGCGCCTTGGTAGGGCGCTACCTGATGGTGCACTACCAGACCATCGTGGTCGGGGTCATGCCCTTCGACGTCCATGGCGACCGTGGGCGCGCGGTGACGCACGTCCACGACGACGCCATGATCCCCGACGACCTCTCCCGGGCCGCGGCCCGTGAGGCTGGACTGCCGTGGCTGCGCGGCGGCATGGTCGAGCATGGGGGCGGTGGCATGCCGGTGAGCGAGGCGAAGATCTACCCATGGGGCGCCGGCCACGGGGCCACGATGAGGGACTCGCGGATGCGCCGCCACCTGTGGGCGTTCATCATGCAAGGGGAAGACCTTCCCTACCGGACCAACACGGTCGATCTCGATCCGACCGTTCGCGACGTGCGGGGATTCCCGTCACCTCGCATCACCTATCGGGGCGGCCGGCACGAATTGGCGGCGTCCGCCCATCACGGTCCGCGCCTCGAAGCCGTGCTGAAGGAGATGGGCGCCGTCTGGACCTTGCGCACGAGCTCGCCGGGCGGCAGTTTCGAAGGGATTCGGCGCAGGATGATTCCAGAGAGCCGCCACGTCATCGGGACGGCGCGCATGGGAGTGGATCCGGCGACATCGGTGGTCGACCCCTATGGCCGATTGCACGACCTCGACAACGTCGTGATCGCGGACTCGTCGGTCTTCCCCACCGCCTCGGGTTACGGGCCGACGCTCACGCTGGTGGCGCTCGCGGCGCGGGCTGCCGGCGCCCTCGCAGGCACTGCGCCAGAGCTCTGACGTAGACCGGCTCGTGTCAGATCTGCCGCGGCGCGCCTTCCCAGTAGGGGGCCCGCAGCACGCGCTTGCGGATCTTCCCGTTCGGGTCGCGCGGAAGGCGCTCGACGACCTGAACCGTGGTGGGACACTTATAGTGCGCCAGCCGCTGGCGACAGAACTGCAGGAGGTCGTCCGTCCCTGCGGCCGTGCCGAGCTCGACCATCGCGTGCACCCGCTCGCCCCATTCCGGGTCGGGAACGCCGAAGACCGCCACATCCATCACGGCCGGATGCGCGATCAGGACGGCCTCCACTTCCGCCGGGTACACGTTGGCTCCCCCGGAAATGATCATGTCAATTTTGCGGTCCGTCAGGAAGAGATAGCCGTCCCCGTCGACGTACCCCATGTCTCCGGCCGTGAAGAATTCACCGCGCCACGCCGCTTGTGTCTTCTCGGGCGCACTGGCATAGGCGAACCTCATCATCGGGGAGAAATAGACGGTGCCCACCTCACCGGGCGGCAGCGGCTCGCCGTGGTCGTCGAAGACTCGCACCTCGACCCCGGGGGCGGCCCGGCCCACCGAACCTGGCTTGCGCTCCCATTCGTCGGACGGGCACACCGTGGCCAGGCCCTCCGTGGCCCCGTAGTACTCGTAGATGCTTCCCGTCGGAAAGAGCTCCATGACGGAACGTTTCACCTCGACGGGGCACGGAGCCGCGGCGTGGAGAATGCGGCGCACCGAGGAGAGGTCATAGTGGAGGCGCACCGCATCGGGGAGCTTGAGAATCCGTACAAAATTGATCGGCACCATATGGCTCCAGGTGACCCGGTGTCGCTCAATGAGGCGCAGGCATTCCTCTGCATCGAAATGCGGCATGACGACCACTGTCTGCCCGTATTGCAGCGCTCGGCTGGCGAAAGTTCCCGGCGCGGTGTGATACGCGGGCCCGACGAGGAGATGGACCTCGTCGCCGTCCTCCAACCCCTCGGTCTGCCCCCGGCCCAGCGGGCGAATGCCGTCAGCCCCCGGTTGCGCCGCCGTGACCGGCGGCATGAAGGCGCGCCGGAGCACTTCGAGCTCCTCCCCGGTCGGCAATTCTCCCTCAATTGCCTTGGGGCGCCCCGTTGTACCCGAGGTGTAGTAGCGGAAGCCGATCAACGGACGGTCGGTGCTCATGGCCAACGGCTCTCCGTCCTCGGCATCGAGCATTTCCTCGTACTGCTGACCCAGAAAGACGGCCGGCAGCCCGGCCATGACGTCAGTGGCATCCGCCTCGGCAAAGACGGCCAGCGACCCGGAGTCCTCAACGAGATACGCCACCTCGTCGTGCATGCTGCGCCACGAGACGGGAACGACCGTCACACCGGCACGGGACGCAGCTCCTGCGACCTCGAACCACTCGACCCGGTTGCGCAGGGCCAGGGCAATGCGATCGCCGGCGCCGATGCCGAGCGTGCGGAGCGCACTGGCCAGCTGGTTCATCCGCCGGTTCAGATCGGCGAAGCTGACGATCCGCTGGCCGTCCACGAGTGCCGGCTTCGTCGGGGTGCGGCGCGCGAATGCCGCCACGCCGGTCTCTTCCATGGCCGCTGCCCTCGTTCCGGATCCGCGTCACTTCACGCTGACACATGCATGGTAGCAACGCCACACCTGGTTCCGGAATGCCGCACAAGACCGGAACAGGTAGGTTTGCGGCTGCTTCCCATACAGGGACCGGTGGATGCGACACCGGCCGGGGAGCGCAAAGCGAGGGCGATGGAACTCACACTGACCAGCGATCAGGAGCTCCTGCGGGAGTCCACCTCCCGGTTCATTGCCGGGAGGTGTCCGCTGACAACCGTACGGGGGCTCGTCGACAGTCACACCGGAGTGCCGGAGGGCTACCTGCGCGCGGCAGCCGATCTGGGATGGTTCGCCCTGATGGTGCCCGAGGAGCAAGGTGGCGGGAACGTCTCGGGGGACGGCGTACGGGACGCCGCCCTCATCGCCGAAGAACGCGGCCGCGCCCTCCAACCGGGCCCCTTCGTATCGATGAACGTTGTCGCCGCAGCGTTGGCGGCATCGGGACCCACGGAGGCCCAGGCCGCCCTCCTCGCCGCGCTGTGCCGCGGTGAGACCGTCGCCACCTGGGTGCCCGGCGACGCGACGGCGGATGCGGGAGCGGATGGCGGCATCACGGCGACGCCCGCCGGTCGCGATTTCGAGCTGTCGGGCCAAGCGGACCTGGTCCAAGACGGCACCCTGGCCGATTGGTTGCTGGTCACCGCCGGCTCGGGCGACGACCTGTGCCAGTTCCTGGTACGAGTGGTGACGCCGGGGCTCTCGGTCGTGCCCATGTCGGGACACGACATCACGCAGCGTTTCGCTGCGGTCACCTTCGACCGCGTGCGGGTTCCCACCGGCTCCGTGGTCGGAGAGCGCGGCGGGTGCCGGCGCGTCGTCGAGCGCCAGCTCCAACTGGCCTGCGTGCTGTCCACCGCGGAGACCATCGGCGCCATGGACGTACTGTTCGAGATGACGCGTGCCTACGCCACCGAACGCACCGCGTTCGGTCGGGCGATCGGCTCCTTCCAAGCTGTGAAACACCAGCTGGCCGACATGAGCCTCTCACTGGAGGCCGGCAAGGCAATCGCCGTCGCAGCCGTGCGCGCCGTGCAAGCCGAGCAGCACGACGCGGGCGAGATCGTCAGCATGGCCAAGGCGTGGGTGGGCGACACCGGGATCGACATCGCACAGGGATGTTTCCAGATCTTCGGCGGGATCGGCTACACCTGGGAGCACGATCTCCATCTGTTCCTGCGCCGGATCACAATGAATAGCCTCCTCTTCGGACAGCCCGACTGGCACCGCGAGCGGATCTGCCGGATGCACGGGCTCTGAGAGGGAGGCGACGATGGGTGCCCTCGATGGTCGCAGTGATGCGAGTTCCGACGGAGTCGACGACTACAGGCGGCGTGCCCGGGCCTGGTTGACGACGAACCTTCCGCCGCTGGAAGGCGCGGCACAGCGCCCGACGAGCGAGGACCTCACTCCCGAGGTAATGGCCGCCAACCGTGCGCTCCAACGAAAGCTGTTCGAAGCGGGCTACGCGGGCATCTCCTGGCCAAAGGAGTACGGGGGGCATGGTCTTTCGAGCGCCCATGAGGGAGCTTTCCTCGACGAGGCGAGCGCCTTCGCAATGCCGGACTTCGGAGCCCTCAGCGCTACCACCTTCGACATATGCGTCCCCACGATGCTGACCCACGGCGCACCGGAGTTCCTCCGCCGCTTCATCCCGAAAGTCCTTTCCGGGGACGCCCTCGTCTGCCAGTTCTTCTCCGAACCCTCCTCTGGCTCGGACCTGGCCGGCGCGCGCACCCGCGCCACGCGCGACGGCGATCAGTGGATTCTCAACGGTCAGAAGGTATGGAGCACCCTGGCCCATCTGGCGGATTGGGGCCTGTGCCTCACACGCACGGACTGGGATGTGCCGAAGCACCGGGGTCTCACGTGGTTCGCGGTGCCCTGTGACGCCCCTGGACTCACGATCCGGCCGATCCGCCAGATCAATGAAACGGCGGAATTCTGCGAGGACTTCTTCGATGACGTGGTCGTGCCTGACACCGACCGCATCGGTGCACTCAACGAAGGATGGGCGGTGACCCAGACCATGCTGGTACTCGAGCGGGGGGCCGGGCGCCGCGATGCTGCCATCCCCCCGAGCGGACCGGGCCCGATGCCGGAGGAGCTTGTCAGCCTGGCGCAGCGAGCCGGGCGTCTCGCTGACCCCCTCACCCGGCAAAGGCTCGCCCGTGTCCACACGACCGATTTCGTCGGGCGTGTCCTTACCGCGAGGATCGCGGAGATGGGACGGCTCGGCGAGCTCAACCCCGGCCTCGCCTCCTATGTCAAGCTCTTCCGCGGGACCTACACCCCGATCCGCGCCCGGCTCGCCGTGGAGATCGGGGGTGGTCCAGCAATGATCTGGGAAGGCGGCGATGCCAAACGAGCCGCTACATCCCTGGCCTACCTGAACGGGCGCTCCGCATCAATTGCCGGCGGAACCAACGAGATGCAGCGAAACGGCATCGCCGAACGGGCGCTCGGAATGCCCCGGGAACCAAGCTTCGACGCGCACAGACCCTTCAACGAGGTCGTGCGCGAGGCCCAGAACCCGAAGGGAACGCCCTGAGCGAGCCAGGCGTGATCAGTGGTCCGCCGCGGGGATCTCGCCGTAGATGTCCGCCGGAGGCGTCGCCTGATCGACGAGGGCACGAACAACGGGCCCGAGGTCCCGTGGGTCCCAACGCCTTCCCCTCGTGGCCGCCGGGCCGGCGTGCCAGCCCTCGAGCACGCGGATCTGCCCACCACGCACCGTGAAGACGCGCCCGGTGATACCCGCAGCGGCCGGGCCGGCTAGCCACGCTACGAGGGGGGCCACGTTCTCGGGGTCCGCGGCGTCGAATTCTCCCGGTGCCACCGAGGCATACGCGCCGGGTTGCACACCTTGCGTCATGCGGGTGCGGGCGCCGGGGTTTATGGCATTGACCGTGACGCCATAGCGGCCCAGCTCGTGCGCCGCGATGACCGTCAGCGCCGCGATCCCGGCTTTGGCGGCACCGTAGTTGACCTGTCCGACGTTGCCGTAGAGACCGGCTGCAGAGGTGGTGTTGATGATCCGAGCGTCGTTGGTCTCGCCGGCCTTGGCGCGATCCCGCCAATAGCCGGCCACCCACCGGGTCGGTGCGAAGGTGCCACGCAGGTGCACCCGGATCACTGCGTCCCACTCCTCGACGCGCATGTTCACCAGCATGCGGTCACGGAGGATCCCGGCGTTGTTCACCAAGATATCGAGCCCGCCGAAGGTGTCCAGCGCGGCACGGAGCAATCGACCGGCGCCGTCCCAGTCCGACACGTCGTCGCCGTTGGCCACCGCCTCACCCCCCGCGGCGCGGATGGCGTCGACGACCTCTCCGGCGGGGCCGTCCGATCCCCCCGCTCCGTCGACCGCCGTGCCCAGATCGTTCACGACCACCCGGGCCCCCTGGCGGGCCAGCTCCAGCGCGTGCCCACGGCCGATGCCCCGGCCCGCACCGGTGACGATGGCCACGCGCCCTTCGTTGATCCCGGCCCTGTCACCTCCCTGGCTTGTCACGCTGTGCACCCCATCACGCCTGTCGGTACGCGGATGTGTCGTCAGGCTGCCACACCGCTCCGACCTGGCGTAGGGCGCGCACTGCTGCCTCGTCGCATCCGAGCCACTCTGCAAGCACGGCCCCCGTGTGCTCGCCCAGCCGAGCACTGCGGGCCCGGACTTGTCCCGGCGTCCTGCTCAAGCGATTCGGGCCCGCCGGATACTCGACCAGACCGATGTCGGGGTGTTCCACCTCGACGAAGCAACCGCGGCTGCGCAACTGGCCGTCGCGCCAGAGATCCTCGTCGTTCTGCACCGCCCCCACAGCCAGGCCCGCGTGCTGCAACTTCAGCGTGGCCTGCAATGCCGTGACCGTGCGGGTCCAGTTCTCGAGTGCCTCGTTCAGGGCGTCGCGACGCGCCGGCGTGACCGTCCCTCCCTGGAGAACCAGATCGTCTCGCTCGAGGAACGCACACAGAATCGCCCAATCGCGCCCATCCTCGAGCTCGAGCGCCACCCACTCGTCGGCCCCCTGGCACCGGCAGACGGCCGAGAGCAGGGCACCCGGCACTTCGTTCGGCGCGGCGCCCCCTTCCCGTCCGTTGGCCAGGAAATCGAGGTAGAGGGGAGCCATGACTGCAGCGCCGGCTTCCGTCTGCGCCATGTCGATGAACACGCCGCGAGCACCCCGCTCGACTTCGGCCAGCGCCCCGAGCACCGCGCTGGCGCCGTGCACCCCGGCCACGAAATCGAAATGCGTCCCGTCGAGGGCCCAGGCTGCCGTGAGGCCCAGGTAATTGTTGATGTTCGAGGCGTAGGCCTTGTAGGCGGCCAGCGGCCCGGTGCGCCCGTACCCGGAGATGGAAATCATGACGACCCGCGGGTTATGGGCAGTGAGCTCGGCAAAGCCACACCTCCACGAATCCATCTTCCCCGGGCCGAGGTTCTCGATGACCACATCGGCGTGCTCCACCAGAGTTCGGAACGTCTCCCTGCCGGCGGTGATCTCCATTTCAATGGAGACGCTGCGCATGCTACGCGTCAATCCCGCGAACAGTGCGGTCGTCCGTACGCCCGATGGCTCATACAGCGCGGACTGGTGGGCCGAGTCGTAGGCGCGCAGCGACTCCGGGTGCTCCCACGACTCAACCTTCACCACGTCGGCACCGAGCTCAGCCAGGATCACCGCACAAGTGTTCCCCGCCACGACGCTACCGAACGAGAGGACGCGCACGCCGCTGAGGAGGGGCGCATCCCCGCTAGACGAGTCCATCGGCGACCCATCGCTCGAGCTCCGCTTCGGAGTGCCCCAATTCGCCGACGTAGACGTCTGCATTGGCCTCTCCCAGCGTGGGCGCCGGCCTGCGGTACGCGATCAGAGGAGGGGCCGAACGAAAGGGTGCTCCGGGAATGTCGAACGACCCGGTCCCCGGGCGGCAGGTGCGAACGAAGAAGCCGCGGGCGGTGGACTGTGGCTCCCTCACGAACTGTGCCCCGGTCTGGGAGAGCGCGCAGGGAAGACCCGCCGCCTGGCCCGCTTCGACGAGTTGCCGGGCGCTGCGGGTCAGGAGCAACGTGCCGATGCTGTCGTTCAGCAGGTCGAACAGCTGAATGCGCATCTGGCGATCGCGAAAGATCGGATCGGCAAGTTCGGCGGGTCGCCCCAGCAAGTCGACGAACAGGTCCCAATGGTGCGCCGCGTGCGCACCGATGTCCAAGAACCCGTCAGCGCAGCGCCAGACGCCGCCCGGCGGCGGCCCGAAATTTGTCGCGCGGGTCTTGATCCGACCGTCGAGGCCATACTGCTCGGTTCCCAACTTGTAGAACAGACCGAACTCATGCACCGAATGATCGATCACCTGCGCCCACAGATGTCGGGGACTCCGCAGTACGGCCTGCACCAGGAAGGCGGCCCACGCGCCCGCTTCGTCGTAGAACTGCTGCCCCGGCATGGCGAGGGGCGGCCCGTCCGGGGGGCCGACGGCGTGCATGGAGCCGCTCATCGCAAACGACGTGAACGGTGTGGCCCGCCACTCCCGGTAAGGACCGGTGAGCCCGAAAGGCGAGATGAAACACGTGACGACATCGCCCGCGACCCATGACAGCGAAGGCGGATTTTCGACGTAACCGGCCAGACGCTGGGGCTCTCCCTTCGGGGAGGCGAGGACGACGTGGACAGAGGCAGAGAGCTCGCCGAGCAACGGAAGGGCTTCATCGCGCTCCCAGTCGAGGGTGATCCCCCGCTTGTTGTGGTGGTAGTAGGCGAAGAGCAAACTCGATTCCGGGCCATGCTCGCCGTCACGGTACGGGGGAAGGTGACGCAGGCGGTCCCCGATCGGCAGCTCCACCTTGACCACGTCGGCACCGAGATCCGCCAGGATCTTGCCGCAGTAAGCGCCGATCCGGCCACTGAGGTCGAGCACGCGCACCCCGGCCAACGGTGTCATTGCGACGGGTCCTCGGCCGGCTCGAACCGATAAAGGGAGCTCCCCTCGCCCGTGTCGCAGAACACGACGCGCACGCGTTGACCGATCTGCACCTGATCAGGCGCACAACCGATCAGATTGGTCAGGACGCGCGGCCCCTCGGCCAGCTCCACGTACGCCACGACGTAGGGCGCCGCATCGCGGTATGGTCCCGTACCCCGGTGGACGACCGTGAAGCTGTACACCGTGCCGAGGCCGGACGCCTCGATCCAGGTGACGGACGTGCTCCCACAGTCGGGACAAAGCGCCCGCGGGTACCAGATGACTGCGGTGCATTGCGCGCAGCGTGCCAGGAGAAGCCGGCCGGTGCTGGTCGCGGCCCAGAACTCGTCGGTCTCCGGCGTGCGTGCAGGGGCAGGGGCGGGCAGGGGCGGCGTCACGTGTCCTCCGTCCCCAGAATGAGCGTCGCACTCCCCATCCTCGTGGCGATGGACCCACCCGTCCCGTGCGCCAGGGCCACCTGGCAGTCCGGGACCTGCACCGCCAGGTGTGCCTCTCCTCGCAGCTGGCGTACCGCCTCTATGACCTTCGTCATACCGCCGCGATTCGACGGATGGTTGTTGCACAGGCCCCCGCCGTCGGTGTTGAAGGGGAGCTTGCCGTGCGGTGCCACCAGGGTCCCGTCGAGCACGAAACGACCGCCGGCACCCTTCTCGCAGAAGCCGAGATCCTCGAGAGTCTCCACCACCGTGATGGTGAATGAGTCGTAGATCGAGACGTAATCGACGTCCTTCGGCCCGACTCCCGCCTCGGCGAACGCCCGTGGCCCCGTCGCGGCAGCTCCGGTGTAGGTGAGGTCGATCCGCCCGTTGTTCGTGTGCTTTACGGCTTCAGCCTGTCCCAGGACCTTCACACACGTGCGGTCCAGGTCACGGGCCACCTCGGGACTCACGATGACCACCGCCCCGCCGCCATCGGTGACGACGCAGCAATCGAGCCGGTGCA
>PKYA01000086.1:31383-69151 GCA_003133545.1 Acidimicrobiaceae bacterium
AGGCCGCCACCTTGACCTCGGCGAGCTGGGCGCTCGTCGTGCCGAATTCGAACATGTGGCGTTGCGCCGCGAGGGCGTAGCCGGCCACGACGGACATCCCCCACATCGCCTCGAAGGTCGCCTCCGGGGAGCCCGACGTCCGAGCGGCCGGGTGCGGCAGGCTACGGGCCAGGCCCGCCATCGTCACGAGAGCCACCTGGCAGCGTCCGGTCGCGATCGCCGCGGCCGCGTGACCGACATGGACGAGGTACGAGGACCCACCCGTTTCGGTGGAGTCGACATAGCGCGGCTGGAGCCCGAGGTACTCCACCATCGAGATCGGCCCGAAACCGGCGGCCGAGTCGCAGAAATACGCATCGACGTCCGCCAGCCCCAGACCGGCGTCCGCCAGTGCACCGAGCGCGACCTCGCCGTGAATTTGCGCGACGCTCCGATCGGGAATCTCCCGCCTCGGGTGTTCGTAGGCGCCAGCTATGAAAGCCTGCCCTCTGATGGTCACCTCAGCTCCCTGTCCGCTCCCCAACCTACGTGCAGCGACGGCGAGACCGGAATCGCGCCCATCAGTCTCCCTGGACGACGGGCAGCACCTCTTGGGAGAACAACCGCAGGCTGCTCTCCGTCTCCTTGACCGACATCCCGGCGATCGAATGCAGCATCACGATATGGTCCGTGCCGGTGACCTCGGCGAACATGCGGATCTTCTCGATACATCGATCAGGCGTGCCGATGATGCCGCTCTGGATGTAATCCTCCCGCGGTGAGTCGCCCCGCGGGCCCCCGTCTGCGTATTGCTCATAGCCCTTGATGTTGGCGAACTGCTGCGGCTGATCGNNACCCGCCGAAGGCGCGGCTCGCCACCTCCATGGCTTCTTCATCCGTGGCGGCACAGTACCCCGGAGCGGCAATGATCGGGTGCATGGGCTCGAGGCCTACCCTGCCCCGGGCGCCGTTGAAGATCGCGCAGTTCTCGGTCATCGTCGCCACCGACGAGCCTCCCGTGCACATCAGCTCGAGGCCCATTTCGGCCACCGGTTCCAGGCTCGACTTGCTGACGATGGCGCCGTAGATGTGCTCCCCAAGGGAAGGCGAAAGTGGCCGGGGGCGGGTGGTGGCTCCGTGCACCTTGAAGTGCTGCCCGTCGTAGGAGATGTTCTCCTGGCGCAAGGCCAACCGGAGGATTTCCACCCCCTCCCGGAAGCGCGTGCTGGCTTCTTCCTGGTCGATGCCGAGGTAGCGATATTCATTCGGTGCGCTACCCCGGCCGACGCCTATGTAGATCCGCCGTCCCTTCAGCATATGGTCGAGGACGGAGAGCTCCTCGGCGACGCGCAGCGGGTGGTTCCACGGCAGGACGACCACGCAGGTGCCCATTTCGAGACGATCCGTGCGCCCCGCCATGTAGTAGAGAATCGCCAAAGGGTTACTGGTCATGTGGTACGGCGAACCATGGTGTTCCACCTGGAATAGAGCATCGAACCCGAGCGGCTCCAAGAGGTCCGCGATGTAGATGTTGTCCTCGTAGACCTGGCCGTCCCTGATCGTCGAGGGCCGGCCGGAATCCGGAGCCTCGTTATGGATCCAGTCTTCACCCTGGAACCCGAGAAAAAGGCTGATCTTCATGGGCGCATCCCTTCTTGACGCGGGCCACTCGGTGTATCGGAGGCCGCCGCTCCCCGCTCCGGCATTCGGGCAAATACTTGGGCACATGCCTAACACTGTCCCCTGCGTCGGTCAACTCGGTCCTGCGCCTGCTCCTAGGTGGGCAACGGAGCCGGAGTGAACCCGAAGACCCGCTCCGCGTTGCCGCGCATGACCTTGTACCGATGCTCGTCGGAAAGCCCTGCCAGTTGCTTCTTGGCGTGTTCCAGGCAATTCGGCCACGTCGAGTCGCTGTGCGGATAATCCGTCTCGATCATGACGTTGTCGACCCCGATGGCATCAAGGTTCCGGATCCCCACCAGATCGTCGATGAAGCAACCGTGGATATGGCGCCGGAACGTGTCCATCACCGAGAAACCCTCCAGGTCCACGCCGGCTTCCTTGATCACCTGGACATGACCAGACAGCGTGTCGTGCTTCACGTCTCCACTGCTTATCCAATAGCGGTGGTGCTCGACGACCTGTGCGCACCGTTCCAGGAAGAAAGGCATCCACCCGATCCCGCCCTCGGCCAGTGCGACCTTGATCCGGGGGAACTTCCTCACCACGGGGCTGAAGATCCACTCGATCATGGCGCCGGCGATCATGAGCGGAGGGGCCCATGACATAGTGACCAACATCGGCGATTCATCCGACATGGTGTAGCGCTTGCTCGAAGACCCGATGTGCATGCAGACCACGGTGTCCGTCTCCTCGCAGGCAGCCATGAGAGGATCCCAGTGCCCCTCGCGACTTTGCACGGTGGGCAGGCCGAGCATGGCCGGATTCTCGGAGAAGGAGACAGCCCGAGAGCCCTTCGCGGCGGTGCGGCGAACCTCGGCCGCGGCCAGAGCGGGGTCCCACAAAGGGATCAGGGTGAGGGGTATGTAGCGACCAGGGGCCCGCCCACACCACTCGTCGATCATCCAGTCGTTGTAGGCCTGCACGCAGAGCAGGGCCAACTGGCGATCCTTCGCCTCCAAGAAGACCTGCCCGCAGAAGCGAGGGAAGGACGGGAAGCAGAGCGAGGCCAGCACTCCAGCCCGGTTCATGTCCTCGAGCCGGGCCACGGAGTCGTAACACCCGGGTCTCATCTCGTCGTAGGTGATGGGTTCGAAACTGAACTCTTCCCGGGACTTGCCGGCCACCGCCCCGAGCCCCGGGGTGACCATGCGCTTCCCGTCGTAGACCCAGGCCTCACCTTCTGCGTCGCGTCGCAGGCGGGGCGCGGCATCGCGGTACCTGGACGGTACGCGGTCCTGCCAGACATGGGCCGGCTCGAGCACGTGATCGTCGACAGAGATCAACCATTCCCCTGCGGCTTCATCTGTCATCTGCAACCTCGTTTCACTCTTCTGCTCGTGGGACCGCTCACATCACCGTGCCCTGCTCCTTCAGGGCGACGATGTCGTCCCAGCCGAACCCGAGCTCGAGGAGAACCGACTCAGTGTCCTCACCGTGCTCGGGCGCGCCATGCAGGATCCCCACCGGGACCTGGTCGAAGCGAGCCGGCGAGGCGACGCCCCGGTACACCCGGCCATCGCCTTTGTCCACGTCGGGGAGGTAGCCGTTCACGATGGCCTGAGGGTCCTCACCCACCTCGGCCGGGCTCAGGACGGGGGACCACACCCCCTCCGCGCCGGCGAGTATCTCGCGCCACTCGGCCAGCGTCCGCGTGGAGAAGATCTCGTCGAGCACGTGCGTGCATTCCTCGACGTTCTCGTTCCTGACCGGAGCGGTGTCGAATCGGGGATCGTCGATCAGTTCCGGGTGCCCGATGCGGCGGCACAGGTCGGGCCACCAGCGGTCAGCCTGCAAGAAGACCAGGCACACCCAGCGTTTGTCGCTGGTCGGGAAATAGTTGACCAGCGCGTTGAACGGGTTCTTCCGGGTGCGAAATTCGCGTGTCACACCGACGGCACCCGCCGTGACCGCCTGCGCCATCCACCAGATCCCCGTCGCGTAGAGAGAGACCTCCACGACGGGCGCGTGCCCATCGCGCTGGCGACGGTAAAGAGCGGCCGCGACTGCCCCGGCGAGGTTCATGCCGCCGGACAGATCGCCGAGCGATCCGGGCTGATTGGGTGGCTCCCCCCCGTCGGGAGTCATCTGGAACGCTCCCCCCGCCCTGGCCCACGCGCTGGCGAGGTCAAACCCCCCTCGATCGGCTTCCGCCCCCTCCGACCCCTGCCCTGTCCCGAGCGCATAGATCACGTTCGGATTGCGGGCACGGATGTCGTCGACGTCAATGGCCAAATGTCGGCGCGCGCCCGGCAAGAAGTTGGTGAGGAACACGTCGGCCACATCGACCAGGCGATAGAGGATCGCCAGCCCTTCCTCCGTCGCGATGTCGATGCCGACACTGCGCTTGCCCCGGTTGGGCAGCTCCGTGTTCGGATTCATGATCGCCCCGGAGTTCTCGGCGTTGGTCAGGCCCCGTATGGGATCACCCGACACCGGATGCTCGACCTTGACCACGTCGGCGCCCCAGTCCGCCAGGACGGCGCCGGCGGAAGGAACGAAGAGCCACGAGGACACCTCGACGACCTTCACGCCCTTCAGCACGTCGTACATGACGCTCAGCCCGTCCCGGCGAATGTCAACCCTGGCGCATCCCGAACCATGCCGCTCCCCCACTTTGCAAAGCTCTGAGCCTTCCGACCTCGGTTCAAGCGCACCCGGGTTGGCCGAAACGGACCCCGTATCAGATTATTTGAGCATATGCTTAACCGTCTGTCCACACTGCCCCGAGTGCGGTGCCCGGTCCGACACCGGAGGGCTCGCTCACGCGGTCAGCAGGATGCAACCACATCTGAATCCGCCACCGGCCGAGGTGACGGCCACGTCAGCCCCCTGGACCTGACGCGTACCTGCTTGGCCGCGCAGCTGCAGGACGGCTTCGTGGAAAAGCCAGAACCCGTGCAGCCGCCCGGCCGACAACTGCCCACCGTAGGTGTTGAGAGGCAACTGGCCGCCCAGGCGGATCCGCTGACCGCCGTCCACGAAAGCGCCGGCCTCCCCCACCGCGCAGAACCCGAGCGCCTCGAGCCACGACAGCGCCAGAATGGAGAAACCGTCATACAACTCGGCCACTCGCACGTCGGCCGGCTTGAGGTCGGTGCGTGACCACATCTGTGCCGCTGCGTCCTGGGCGCCCATGGCTGGGAAATCACTCCGTGGCTCCCACCCGTGCGGGCCGTGATTCGCGCAACCGACCGCCTCGAGTCGGACGGGTGGATGCCGGCAGTCGCCGGCGAAATCGGCCGCGGAGAGCACGAGACCGACGGCGCCCTCGACCGGGAGATCGCAGTCGAGCCGTCCCAGCGGTTCACTGATCATGGGTGCGCACAGGTAGTCGTCCATCGTCATGGCCGAACGGAGGACCGCCTGGTCGTTCAACTCGGCATGGCGTCGACACGTCATCGCGACCCAACCGAGCTGCTCTTTGGTCGTCCCGTACTCATGCATGTGGCGGCGAGCCTGCATGGCTATCTGGTTCACCGCCGAGTACTCGTGAAAGGGCACGTGCCACTCCCAGGGGCCATCGGCTGCGGGGAGCGCACCCGTCGCGCTGCCCAACAGCCCGCCCAGCCGATGCACGGAACGGAAAAGGAGGACGTGGCGGCACAGGCCCGACGCGATGGCCATCGCCGCATTGATCATCACACCGAGCTGCGCGCCGGAGCTCGCTCCACCCATCCAATCCAGTTGGAGACCCAGCGCATCCGCGATCTCCTCGGGGGGCCGGTCCCCGAAGGGCATGGACGCCAAGCCGTCGATATCATTGGGCTGCAATCCCGCATCGGCAATGGCGTCGAGCGCCGCGTCGAGGACCAGATCAGTCCCGCTCCGGTCGATGCTGCGGCCGATGGCAGACAAGCCGATGCCGGAGACGATCACCTTGGATTCGAACTTGTCCATCACACCCTCACCGCGGACGCACGACAGCGACCAGCACTACCCAACCTCTTCGATGAGTGCGCCCATGATCATTTCGGTGTGCTCCCCGACGTGCGGTGCGCGGCCCCGTACACGCCACGGTGAGGACGGCGCGCGGAACGCCGGCCCCGGATAGGTGAACGTGCGGCCAAGGTCTTCATGATGGACAGCGACTGGAAAGCCGCGGGCGACGAAGTGCTCGTTCTCGATGACATCCTCTGGCGCGAGCATGACGCCGGCCGCAATTCCCCTTCGTTGGGCCTCGAGGAACCACTCCTTCGCCGTCAAATGCTCCGCCACCGCTCGCAACGCGTCCGCGCCGGCCTGGTAGATCGCGGTGGCCTCGGGATCCGTGCCGATCTCCGTCAGGACGACCCCGCCCCGCTCCACTCCCATCGCCAAGAAGAAGAACTCGTCGATCCGGTCGTCGATGCCGAGCTCGACGACCCAGTCGATGAGCGTGCGGAACTCCTCCGCATAGCGCGGAGACGCCCCGATCACGGTACCGCCGTCGGCCGAACGCATCAGACGTTGCGGGGTCGGCCGCACCGCCGCGTGCCGGAAGGATTGACGCTGCACCGTCTCACCGGCGACGAGCCATTCGTATGTCGCCGCCTCGGTCGTGACGTTGGAGGCCGCATGCATGCTCACGTCGACGAGCTGCCCCAGGCCGAGGGTCTGGCGGGCGTAGAGGGCGACCATCGTGCTCATGACCACCCACAGGCACGCCGTGTGGTAGCCCTGATTCCCTCCGGGACGCACGGGCGGGAGGAGGTGATCGTCGTAGCCGCAGCTCCAGGCGGGCCCGGCGCCGGCCAGGATGGTCAGGTCCGTGGCGGGCTCGTGCGCCCGCGTCCCCGAACGGCCGAAAGGTGTCAGCGAGACCCAAACCACTTCGGGCTGCCGGGATACGACATCCTCGTAGTCCAATCCGAGCGCCGCCAGGTGTCCCGGCGTCTCGCCTTCGAGCACGACGTCGCTCGAGGCCACGAGCCTGGTGAAGTTCTCTGCATCCACGGGGTCGGAAAGGTCCAGCGTGACGCTCAGTTTTCCCGAGTTGTAGAGCCACCACCACAAACTTCGCTCAGGTCCGGGTTCGTCGTCGAGGAATGGCTCGAATAGCCGCGAGCCGTGGCCGCCTGGCGGCTCCACGACGATCACCTCCGCGCCCAGATCAGCCAGGAGCTTCCCGGCAAAGGCGCCGTGCTCGCTGGCGAGCTCGACGACGCGCACCCCGTCCAGCGCACCCACCGCTGCCAAGTCCTCGAGTGCCTCTCTCACAGCACTCCGTCTTCTTTGAACCGGCGGAGCTCCGCCTCGCTATGGCCAAGGAGGCCGCCGAAGACGCGGTCGTTGTGCTCACCCAGGCACGGCGCTCCGCGCTCGATGACCCAGTCGGTCACGGAAAAGTGCACGGGTACGCCGTCGACGCGAACCCGGCCCATCTCTGTGTGCGTCACGGTCGGCCACAGCCCCCACTCGAGGGTGCCGGGGTCGAGCTCGATGCGCTCGCCCGGCCGCTGCACGGCCGCGGCGGGCACACCGACCGACCGCAACGTAGCGGCCAATTCGAACCTGTCGCGCCCGCGCGTCCACTCTGCCATTCGCCGGTCGAGCTCATCTTCGCCGTCGATCCGCCCACCGAGCACGACCCAGCACGCATCGGCTGCCCACGATCCGTCCGCCAAGGTGGCCAAGGCGGCCCAATCCTTGTCGTCGCGACACGCGATGGCCACCCAGTTGTCCTCCCCGGCCGACGGGTAGATGCCATGGGGCGCCATCAGGGGTGAACGGCTGCGATTGCTGTCGGGCGAGCCGGGTCGACGCAGGGGCCGACCGTTGACGGTGTAGTCCAAGAGAGCCGGTCCGTTGAGCAGGGCACCGGCATCGGTACACGACAGGTCGATCCACTGTCCCTCCCCGGTCCGGTCGCGATGCATGAGGCCGGCCATGATCGCGATCACCATGAAGTTGCCCCCGTGGTGATCCATGTACGAGTAGCCGATGCCCGCCGGTGCCTGGTCACCGAGGCCAGTTGAGAACGCCAGTCCGCAGCAAGCCTGGGCGAGCGGGCCCCATGTCTTGAATTCTCGATACGGGCCGGAATGACCGAACCCCGAATTGGACACGTAGACGATTTCCTCATTGATGCCGCGGAGCTCCTCATAGGGGAAGCCGAGACGCTCCAGCACTCCCGGTGCGAAGTTCTCGGTGACGACATCCGACACCGCAACGAGCTCACGCAGGAGCTGCTTGCCGGCGTCCGTGCGCAAGTTCAAAGTGACGCCCAACTTCTCGACGTTGTGATTGTTGAAGGCACCTCCGAGCTCACGACCACGACGCTCGTCGACATAGGGAGGGACGCCGCGCAGGACGTCCCAATATCCTTCCGCAATTGGGTCCTCTATCCGGATGACCTCCGCGCCCATGGCGGCCAGGAAGCGGGTTGCCCCCGCGCCGGCCAGCTGGCCCGAGAAGTCACAGACCCGGATGCCGGCCAATGCCCGGGGACGGGCCGGCCTCGGAGCGGGCGTGACGCCGGCAATGCCCGAGACGGTCACCGCGCCCCTGCCGGCTCCGCGCCTTCACCCCAGAAGACCCGGGCCGCGTTCCTCTCGACGAACCACGGCATCGCTTCGTCGTCGATCCCACATTCCGGCAACTCGCGGCGCGCCCGATCGAAGGTAAGGAGGGGGTAGTCAGAGGCGTACATCACCTTTTCCCGTCCCCGCCTGGTGTTGGCGAATGCCACCAGCTCGACGGGATAGCGGCTCGGCGCGTACGCCGAGATCATGTGGTATAGGTTCGGCCACGTCCGCAGGAGCTGGACGAGGAGGCTGGTCCAGGGCGCACCGCCGTGCGCGCTCACTATCACCAGCTCGGGGAAGAAGGCACAGACTCTGTCGAGGTGCTTCGGGTTCTGCACGATCCCCGCCCTGGGCACCAGGGGCATGCCGACCGTGATGGTCACCGGGATCCCCAGCTCAATGCACTTGGCGTACAGCGGGTAGTAGGAGCGGTGGCTGGCCCGCTTGCCGTCACGGTACGGCACGATCCGCAAAGCCCTGGCGCCGTCGTTGCGCACCATGCTCTCGAGGTGGCGTACGGCCCGAATTCCCTCGTCGGCGTTGACCCGGACGCTCAGCCCGAAACGCTCGGGGTACTTCTGCACGGCGTCGAGCGTCCACCGGTAACCGGCGACGGGATCCCCCATGGCGGACTCCGGCGGCGGCGCCAGGAGCGCGCGAGCGATCCGGTAGCGATCCATGTCGCCCACCAGCTCCTCCAGCGCTTGTGGATGGGCCTTGGCCGGACCGTAGGTCTCATCCGTCAGGGTCCAATTGAGATCGAGATGCGGCGGGTTGGCATTGACGTAGCAATCGATGATCCAAGGGATCTGTTCCTCAGCCACGCCTGTCCTTTCTGTCGCCTCGTGGGATCCGGGGCGTCGCATCCGCCAGGTGGTCGAACTCGACTCGCTACGGATGGACCTGAGAGCGTCCCTCACGCCACGCGGTTACCTCGCCGACTTTGACCGGCCCGGTTTCTCCAGGCCGTCCCAGATCCGGTGGAGAATGTCCAACAGCTCCTCGTGACCGGCCTTGATCCCGACGAGCCGGTCGAGGATCAATTTCGAGGTGATGGCGTCGAGAAGGGTCACGATGCCCTGCGCTGGATACTCCGCGGCGTCCATGCCGAGGCTTTCCAACATCTCACTCACGTGCTGCTCGTGGAGCTTGCGGGACATGGTGGAGGCCTTCACGTACTGCTTGCCGATCTTGGGCCTGTTCGCCGCGAGGGTGAGGTTCTCGAGCCAGATCTTTCCCCATCCCCGCTTGACGTCAGCGGTGATCATCGTTTCCATCTCTTTGAACCAGCCGGCGATGAATGAGCTCTCCTGCGCGTAGATCTTCTCCGACCGCTCCTTCACCTGGACCGAGACCCGTTCGAGGACCGCCAGCAGGAGCTGCTCGATGGTGCCGAAGTGATAGTGCACGAGGGCCTGGTTCACCCCGGCGCGGTCAGCGACCTTGCGGGTGGTGATCCCCGACACTCCCTTGGAGATGAGGAGCTCCTCAGCCGCGTCGAGGAGAGCCTTGCGCGTCGCGTCTCCCGCTTCAGACATCGATGAGTTCCTCAGTTCTGCCGTTAACTTCTCTCGTGGTCAGCCTATCCGCAGCAACCTTCGCTCTTATGAACGTTGACCGATGCGACGCACCACGGTGCGGGGTCGAACGGAATGCATGCTGGTAGCTTTTAGGCGTACGCTTAGATTCCCACCTGAGGAGCCCGGACGGCAACAATGCCCTTGCGAACAGTCCCCGTACTGCACGATCTCAATCGGGAGTTCTGGACGGCCGGCAGCGACAACGAACTGCGCCTGCCCCGCTGCGCGGCGTGCGGGTTCTGGAGCTACCCGCCCGGACCCATGTGCCCGCGGTGCCGGCGGCGAACGCTCCGCTGGGAGACGACCTCCGGAACGGCGGTCCTGTTCACCTACACACACAATTGCAAGGCCTGGAACCCAGAGGTGCCCGTGCCCTACACCATCGGCATCGTCGAGCTCCCCGAACAGAGTGGGTTGCGGATGACGAGCAACATCGTGCATTGCGACCCAGCCGACGTGTTCATCGGAATGCCCCTCCGTGTGGTGTTCGAGCGGCAGGACGAATTCTGCATCCCACTCTTCGAACCTGACAGCACGGCACCGGCAGGCAAGAATGCAGCACCCGGATAGTTGACCACGACGGAGGGAAGACCTTGACCACGAGCTGGAAATTCGACCTGTACATCGACGGGAAATGGACCGCCGGAGAGGCGGCCGGGACCATAGAGGTCATCGACCCCGCCACCGAAGAGGTGATCGGGGAAGTCCCGGAGGCGACCCCCAAGGATGCTGTGCGGGCTATTGCGGCTGCCCGAAAGGCTTTCGACGAAGGTCCGTGGCCCTACTCGAAGCCAGCCGAACGGGCGGCTGCCCTGGTCCGCATGGCCGAGTTCCTCGAAGCCCGCTCCGTCGAACTCCGGGAGCTCATCGTGGCCGAGACCGGCTCGACCGGCTTCCTCACCGATTACGTGCAGGCAGGTGGTTCAATCGGGATGTTCCGTGCCAACGCCTCCCACATAGAACACGTGGTCGAGTGGGTGGAGGCCGGCGCGCCGACGGGCGGCCCCAACGGGATGTCGGGGACGGCGCTGGTCCGGGAGCCGGTCGGGGTGGTGGGTGCCATCACGCCGTTCAACTTCCCCTTCATGCTCAATGTGGTCAAGGTGGCACCGGCCCTGGCTGCCGGATGCACCGTCGTGCTCAAGCCGCACCCGTGGACCCCGCTGGACGCCTTCCTGATCGCGCAGGCGGCCGAAGAGGCGGGCATCCCCGCGGGCGTCCTCAACGTCATCACCGGCCACACCGAGGTGGGCGAGGAGATGACGACGAACCCCATGGTCGACATGATCACCTTCACCGGTTCGACCGCGACCGGACGGCGCATCATGGCCAACGGCGCGGCCACCATGAAGCGCCACCAGCTCGAACTGGGCGGAAAGAGCGCCCAGATCGTCCTCGACGACGTGTCCGAGGAGTACGCCCGGTCCATCGGGTTCGGTTCCGTCCTGACTCATTGCGGCCAGGGCTGCGTCCTGGGGACCCGCCTTCTCCTACCCGAGCACCTGCTCGACGCCTACAAAGAAGGGGTGGCAGCCGTGGCGCCCACCATCAAGATCGGCGACCCTCGGGACCCCTCGACCGTACTGGGGCCACTGATCAGGGAGCAGCAGCGCCAACGCGTCGAGAGCTACGTCGAGTCGGGCAAGGAACAGGGGGCGGAGCTCCTCACCGGAGGAAAGAGGCCGCAGGGCTTCGACAAGGGGTTCTTCTTCGAGCCGACCGTCTTCATCGGCACCAACGACATGCGCATCGCGCAGGAGGAGATCTTCGGTCCGGTGTTCACCGTGGTGCCCTACTCGGGGACCGACGACGATGCGGTCCGGCTGGCCAACGATTCCATCTACGGTCTGGGCGGCGGGGTCGAGGCCAAGACGACGGCCCGTGCCTTCAACGTGGCCCGGCGGATTCGCAGCGGCACCGCGATCGCCCAGGGAGTTGGCGGCACGGAGGCGAACGGGGCGAGCCCGGGCAACGGACAGGGGCCCGGATGGGGCCAGAGTATGGCCGGCATCGGCCAGCAGGGTGCGTTCGGCGGGTTCAAGCAGAGCGGCATAGGACGCGAGTGGGGGCGCCACGGGATAGAGGAATTCACCGAGATCAAGTCGATCAGCTGGAGCTGAGGCCGCGGGAGCGGCCGCCAGCACTGGCCGGCCGACCCGTACCGGCCGAACTCAGCTCGGCAATTCGGCCTTCGGTGGCCCTGTCCCCTCGCGCTTCCCGAAGCTCTTCGGCGTGATGTCGACATCCTCCGCCTCCGCCCGCAGCGCACCCACGGTGCACTGCTCCCGGGGCCGGTGGGCCAGCGGGTCGAAGCTGTAGAAGCGGCAGGCGTTCTCCCAGGTGATCTTGTGGATCTCGTCGTCGGGCACCTGGGCCGCCTGAAGGGACTTCCACACGGACTCCGGCGCGGTCGGCCAGGTGCAGTCGGAGTGGGGATAGTCGCACTCCCAGGCGATGTTCTCCACCCCGATGTCGTGCCGCAACTTCAGGCCGGTGTAGTCCTCGATGAAGCAGGTGAGGACCCGCTCCTTGAACACCTGGCTCGGGAGCTGGTCCCCGAAGTCCTGACCCGTCCAGTAGTGATGCCGCTGGTAGGTGTGGTCGGCACGCTCCAACCAGTACGGGATCCAGCCGATCCCGCCCTCGGCGAGCGAGAACTTGACCCTCGGGAACCTGCGCAACACCGGCGACCACAGCAACTCCGAGGCGAACACGCCCGTGTTGAACGGCATGGTGTGGATCATGGTGTCGAACGGTGAGCGGGGCATGAACTCGGGTGAGCTGCCGAAGTGGAACACCATCACCGTGCCGGTGTCCTGGCAGGCCTGCCACGCCGGGTCCCACTCGTCGCCGTGGTGGTCGGGCAGACCGAAGCGATGGGTGTCGGAGTGGAACGAGGTCGCATGGCAGCCTTTGGCCGCCATCCGACGGATCTCCTCGGCCATCCATTCGGGTCCGAGGATGAAGCCGGACAGCGCCAGTGGAATGAAGCGGCCCGGGTACGCGCCGCACCACTCGTCGACATGCCAGTCGTTGTACGCGCGGATCATGCACGCGGCCAGCTCGCGGTCGCCGCTCTGCAGGAAGTACTGCCCACCCAGACCGGGCCACGACGAGAAGCACATGGACCCGAGAACACCGTTGACGTTCATGTCGCGGACCCGCTCGTGCACGTCCCAGGTTCCCTTCCGGACCTCTTCGAAACTCCCCGGGTCGTTGCCCCACTCCTCGCGGACCCGGCCGGCCACCGCGTTGAGACCGAAGCTCGACACCTCGTTGCCCTCCACGAGCCAGGCATCGGTCCCGTTGGGCCGGTGGATCACCCGCGGCACCCGGTCCCGGTACTTGGCCGGGAAGTGGTCCGCGAAGTACTCGCTCATGGACGGGGGCTCGACCAGATGATCGTCCACGCTCACCAGGATCATGTCCTCAAGCTGCATCTTCGCCCTCCCGCGTGAAGCCGACCGGCACCTGCCGGCTGCGCCACGACTTTAGCATTCGCCCAACTCGAAAGGGAGGGTGGCGCCGTCGCCCGCCCGCAGCCAGGAGCGCAGGACGTTCTTCTGAATTTTCCCCGACGCCGTACGAGGGAAGTCCGCCACGAAGCGCACCTCCTCGGGCCATTTCTGGCGGGCCAAGCCGGACTGTTCGAGATGGGCGCGGACAGCATCGAGATCGAAGCGCCTCGCATCGGGCAGCAAGCGGACGATGGCTGCGCCGCGTTCGCCATAGCGGGCGTCGGGGGCGGACACCACGGCCACCTCGCCCACCCCGGCTATTCTCGACAGCAGTTCTTCCACTTCGGCGGCAGAGATGTTCTCTCCGCCGCGGATGATGATGTCCTTCTTGCGATCGGTGATGGTCAGGTAGCCCTCCTGATCCAAAAATCCCGTGTCGCCGGTGTCGTACCAGCCCTCGGTGTCGATCGCCTCAGCCGTGAGCGACGCATCGGTGTAGCCCGCGAAGAGCTCGGGACCTCGGGTGTGGATCCCGCCCGGTTCACCGTTGGGCACGCAGCGGCCGTCGGAGTCCCGTATCTCGATTTCCGAGCCGGACATGACCCGGCCGTCGGTGAAGTTCCTCTTCTCGGGGGGATCGGAGTGCAACGATGCCGTGGTGGAAGGGTGCTCCGTGGAGCCATAGGCGCGAGTGATCGAGATCCCGAGCCGGATGGCGCGCCGGGCTACTTCGGCCGGTACGGGTGCGCCACCCATGGTGAGGCGCGCCATGTAGGGCAGGTGGATCTCCGGGTCGAAGTCGGGATGATCAAGCAGGCTGAGGAGGAAGAAGGGGGGACCTCCCCCCAGCGCCACGCCATCGCGAGCCATGGCGGCGAGCACCACTGCGGGGTCCCACGCATCGATGAGGTCGAGCGGGGCGGCTCTGAACAAAGGGTGGAGGACCGAGGAGAGCCCGGTGATGTGGGCCACCGGCGATGCCGTCAAGAAGGACTTCGGCATGACATCAGGTGGAGGCGAGGAGTCCTGCGCGAGGAAGGTCGACCAGGTGCGCTGGTCGGCGAGGAACGTGCGGTGCGTGTGCACGACGCCCTTGGGTGCCGCCGTGGTGCCGGATGTGTAGCCGATGATGGCCGGACTGTCGGGGTCCACCGCGGCAGGCCGGTCCAGCGGATCACCCAGATCGAGAGCCTGCGACCACGACAGCACCGTCGTAGCCAGTTCCGGTACGGCGCCCTCCTCGGCCGGCACGACGACCACCACCTCGAGGTCGGGCAAATCGGAAAGGTGACCTTCGAGATTGGCGACGTAGTCCTGCCGTCCGAAGCGGTCCGCCGTGATGAGCGCGCGCGCTCCGCTCTGGCGCAAGATGTGCACCACCTCTTTCGGCCCGTAAATGTGGACGATGGGGACGAGCACCGCTCCGAGGGGCAGAAGGCCGTAGACGCAGGCGACGGCCTCGACCCAATTGGGGAGCTGGAACGCGACCACGTCCCCGGCGACGATGCCCTGGCGCGCCAGTGCACCGGCGAGGCGTCGGCCCATGTCCCCCGCATCTCCGACGGTGCCCGTGAAGGGATGGACCCGCGAGCGGACCCGGCAGGATGAGGAGGCTGCGGCGAGGATGCCGCCATAGGCCAGGTCGGACAACGTGTCGTCGGTCCACCAACCCCTCGCGCGGTAGTGCGCGGCCAGCGCGGCCGACGGACGGCGCAAGTCCCACCGTGTTTCCATGCTCAACCGGCGGATGCAGTGGGACGGCTCATTGCGCTCCGAAACTGGTTTCGCGACCCTCTGCAGCGGCGCGTACCCCCTCGGCCCGGTCCGGAGTCGATTGCAGCCGCTCCTGCTCGACTGCCTCGTGCTCGGTGGCAGCCCGTACGCGATCGAGCAATCCGGCCCGCATGGTCTGGCGGATCGACCGTATGGCCCGAGGCGAGCATGCCGCGATCTGCGCAGCGAAGGCGTGGGCCTCCACCCGCAGGACATCGGCGGCGACCAGGCTGTCGCACAGGCCGATCGCGAGTGCCTCCTCTCCTTTGATCCTGCGCCCGGTGAGGAGCAGATTCATGGCACGTTGCTGGCCGACAATGGCCGGCAACGTCACCGAGAGCCCAAAGATGTGGTGGTAGCCGAAATGGGCGAAGTTGGCCGCGAAGCGGGCTGCGGGGGAAGCCACCCGGAAATCGGCCGAGCATGCCAAACCGAATCCCGCTCCGACGGCTGCACCTTGGACAACAGCCACCACCGGTGTCGCGCACTCGAAAAGCCGGGCTGCCTTGCGGTACAGCAGATCCGGCCCGGCGCTCTCCTGCTTCGTCACGGCCTTGGCACTGCCCGAGAGGTTGGCGCCCGCGCAGAAGTGCTTTCCCTCGGCGCACAACACGATGGCCCGGCAGGAAGGGTCGCGATCAAGAGCGGCGTAGGCGTCGCCCAGAGCGTCGATCACATCGAGGTCGAAGAAATTCTCGGGGGGTCGGTGCATCTCGACGGTCGCAACGAAGCTGCCGTCCAGCGTGACCGTCACATCGCCGAAACGATCCTGCACCATGATCCCCCTCCCGGGTAGCCCCGCGCGCCTGGCTGACGCTCACGCGGTGGCCTCGACAGCTAAGCCGGTATGCACCCCCAATTCAAGCGCTGGCGCCGCACGCCGGGTAGCGCTTCACACTCAACTGTGCAGGCGAGCGTGACGACCTCGTTTTTGCCAGCGACACAAGATGGTCGCTGTTCATCGGGAACCACGCTCGCCTACGGCGCTGCATCTGTAACATCGCGGCGTGTTTCCACAAAGTTCCGATCAGGCACTTCTAGCGGAGACGACGAAGAAATTCCTCGAGGCCGAATGCCCACTCCCCAAAATCCGAGAGTTGGCCGACAGCACAGCCGGCTTCGAACCGGAATTCTGGCGGGACGGCGCGGAGCTTGGATGGACCTCACTGGTGGTGCCGAAGGAGGCCGGCGGCGGGAGCGTCAGCGAAGGTGGCGTGCGGGACCTCGCACTGGTGGCCTATCAGTTCGGACTGCACGCCGCTCCCGGCCCGCTGTCGGGCACCAACGTGGTGGCGGCAGCACTCGGACGCTGGGGCACTGAGGAGCAGCAGATCGGGCCGCTCGGCGCCCTGCTGCGCGGCGAAGCGGTAAGCGCGTGGGCCTTGGCCGAGCCGGCCCCACACGGCGGGTTCGGGCAGGTCGGCCTGCGCGCAACGGAGACGCCCCACGGGTTCCGCCTCGACGGGGCCAAGACCCCCGTCGACGGCGGGGCGGAGGCCTCGCACGTCCTCGTCGTGGCCCGCCACGTGTCCGGCCTGAGCCAATTCCTGCTGTCCCTTCCCTGCCCTGGGCTTACCATCGTCCCCCTGGAAGGACTGGACCTGACCAGGCGATTCGCGCGACTCGAGTTCGACGGGGTCCAGCTCGCGGCCTCGTCGCTGGTCGGCGCGGCAGGGGCCGCAGCACCTGACGTCGAGTGGCTCACCGACCTGGCCGTCACCGTCCAGCTGGGCGAGATGTGCGGCGCGATGCAATGGGCCTTCGACACCACGGTCCAATGGGCCATGAACCGGTACTCGTTCGGACGACCACTGGCGTCGTACCAAGAGATCAAGCACCGCTTCGCCGACATGAAGATGTGGCTCGAGGCCAGTTTCGCCATTACGGCGCAGGCGGCGGCGGCCATCGACAGCGGCGCCCCCAACCGGTCTGAGCTGGTGAGCGCCGGCAAGTTCTTCATCGGCCGCTACGGGGTGGAGTTGCTGCAGGACTGCGTGCAGCTCCACGGCGGGATCGGCGTCACCTTCGACCACGACCTGCATCTGTTTCTGCGCCGAGTCGTCTGCGACGCCGCGCTCGTGGGCACTCCGAGCGAGCACGCCGCCCGCCTGACGGACATACTCGAGGAAAGGGAGGCGGGACGGTGAGCGACACCGCCGAGCTGGAGAGCGTCGATGCATTCGCCGCCCGCGCCCGGAGCTGGCTGGCCGGGAACATGCCGCGCGCGGCAGACGGACTGGGCGGCTACAACCCGGTGCAACGCAACGACGAGGCCGAACTGGCCCACATCGCCCGCTGCCGGGAGCTCCAGAGGATGCTCTTCGACGGCGGGTTCGCCGGGATCTGCGTCCCCACGGCGTACGGTGGCCTGGGACTCACGGCGGCCCATCAGTCCGCGTTCAACCGGGAGATCCGCGGCTACGAGTACCCCGCCGACACGCAGATCCCCACCTTCACCCCGTGCATGGCCGTGATCCTGGAGTTCGGCACGGAGGAGCAAAAGAGGCGGCACGTCCCACCGATTCTCAAAGGTGACGCTTTCTGGATGCAATTCCTCTCAGAACCGAGCGGCGGTTCGGACGTGGCCGGAGCCCAGACGACCGCGGTCAAAGACGGGGACGAATGGGTGCTCAACGGATCCAAGATCTGGACCACGGGCGCGTGGTGGGCGGATTGGGGACTCTGCCTCGTACGCACGAACTGGGATGTCCCCAAGCACCGGGGACTGACCGTCTTCATGGTGGAGATCCACCAGCCCGGTATCGAGATCCACCGCATTGAGATGCTCAACGGCTCCCGCGAGTTCTGCCAGGAGTTCCTGACCGATGTACGGGTCCCCGACTCGCAGCGCATCGGCGAGGAGGGACAGGGTTGGACAGTCGGGACGCGGTGGTTGTACCACGAGCGCACCATCTCCGGCGGTTCCCCCTATGTCACGTCGCCTGCCGGCAGGCCGGCCGTGGCTCTCGATCCGGGCGGCGGCTCGGCCGCGCTGATCCCCCTGGCCAGAGCCAGAGGCCTCCTCCATGATGCCCACGCGCGCGAGCTGATCGGTGAGTCACACGCTCTGGGCCTGGTGGGCAACGCCCTGACGGATCACATCGCCGAGGAGATTCGGAGCGGCGCCGCCAGCGAGCAGGCTGCGGCGATCACCCGCCTGTGGTTCGGCGTGAGCGCCGTGCGCAACTCGACCATCTCCTTCGAGCTCGCCGGCCCGACGGCCGTCGCGTGGTCGCAGGACGAACGCGAGATCGGCAGGAAGGGCATCCGATTCCTCATGCGACAGACATCCTGCCTGGCCGGCGGCACCACGGAGATGAGCCGCAACGCGATCAGCGAGCGGGTGCTCGGCATGCCGCGCGAACGGACCGTCGACAAGGACACGCCGTTTCGCGACATCCCTCGCAGCCGCCCGGCCGGCTCTTCATGACCCGGCTCGTCATGACGCAGATGGCTGTCGCGGGTGAATTGAAGCGAGGCGTACTCAGATCGTCCAGCGGTAGTCCTCCCCCGGCTCGTAGATAACCCCGCGGGCCAGCAGGTCATCGACCTCCTCGCCGGAATAGCCGAGACGCTCCATGATCGGGCGGGTGTGCTGCCCCACCAGCGGCGCCGGACCGAAGGGGCCGGTGGGCGTTTCTGAGAAGTCGACGAGGGATCCGAACTGGCGCATAGTGCCCAGGGTGGGATGGGTGTACTCGGCGACCAGACCCAAGCGCTCGTTGTCGGCGTCGTGCAGTGGGATCTCACCGTCATAGGTGTCGATCGACACCTCCGCGGCCACGCCCGCATCGGCGAGCATCATCTGCCAGGCCACGGCCGTACGGGCGCGGAAGGCCTGCTCCAGCCCCGGCTCGAGCTGGGAACGCGCGTCGATCCGGGCCGCCACCGTGTCGAAGCGGTCCCACTCGGGTCGGCCGACCACGCGGCAGAGCTGCGACCACTGACCAGGACCGAACGCCGCAACCTGCAGCCATCCCTCCTGGGTCTCGTACAACCGGTAGCACGGGGACACACCCGTCTGGTTGCGATCCAGGACCGGACGGACGGGGCCAGGCTCCCCCTCGACCAAGAAGACGTCGGAAGCGAAGACGGCAGCGCCGTTGAGCAGTGACGTCCAGAGGTCCTGGCCCTCGCCTGTACGGCGCTGGTGGTAAAGGGCGGCCAACACACCCACCGCCGACATCATGGCGTTGGCCGTATCGGTCATACCGAACCGCAGATAGAGGGGAGGGTTCCCTTCCGCCATAGGGCCCGCCTCGTACTCGATCCCGCAGGTGGCCTGGTAGAGCGGGTCAAGGCCCCCGAAGTCCGACAGCGGTCCCTCGGCGCCATAGGCGTACGTGTTGCAGTGGACGAGACCGGGGTTGCGCGCCTTGAGGTCTTCGTAGCCGACCCCGAGGCGCGCCGCCGTGCCCTTCGTCATGTTGTGATGGACGACGTCGGCCAACTCGGCGAGCCGCAACACCACCTCGAGCCCTTCCGGTGCCTTGACATCTACGGCCAGGTCGAGCTTGCCGCGCTGGCAGCCGAGGAACGGCATGCCCGCACCGCGCATGGCGTCGCCACGCACGGGCTCCACCTTGATCACCTCGGCACCCAGGTCGCCCAGCAACATGGCGCCGTACGGACCGGCCAGGTACTGACCCAGATCGAGCACGATCACGCCGTTCAAGGGGCCCATGTCGCCCCCTCCTCTACCACGCCGGCGCCGGTCAGGCGGTCGATGTCTGCAACGCTGTACCCGACTTCGGTCAGGACGTCCCTCGTGTGTTCGCCCACGCGCGGCTGTCCTCCCCGAATGGCACCGGGAGTTCCGGCCAGTACCGCCGGCACTCCGATCTGTGTAGTCGAGCCGAGCTCGGGATCCTCAACGGTCTCGACCATGCCATTGGCGAGGAACTGCGGGTGGGTGAACACATCGGACATCGGGGTCACCGCCTCCGCTCCCAGGCCGGCCTGGTGGAATTCCTCGACCAGTTCGCGGCAGTTCCGCCGGAGATACGCGGCGCGCAGATCGGTCTCGTGACGGGCCCGTAGCTCGGGATCGCCATAGAGTGCCATCGGGTCGACCGGATCGAGCCCCAGGATCTCCTCGGGTGTACGCGTGGGCGTGCGTCCGTTCATGGTGGCCGCATGGATCCACTGGCCGTCCGCGCACTCGAAGAGGCTCGTCTGGTGTACGCCGGGGGGATAGGTCTTTCCCAACATCATCCGGAAGGGCGCGTCGGAACGCGCATGTTCCTGCCAGATCATGGTGGTGAAGGCGAAGACTCCCTGATACAGCGAGGTCTGCACATGCTGGCCCCGTCCGCTCTCCTCCCGGTGGACGAGCGCCGAGAGGACTCCGGATGCCAGGAGGAAACAGGCGGCCATGCTGGGAGCGGGGAAGTGCAAGAAGACCGGACCGGGTCGCCAGCCGGGCTGCTCGTTCTGCATGCCGGCGCGGGCCTGCACGAGCGCGTCCCAACCTGGCCGCTCGGCAAAGCGGTGGCCGGGTGGATATGCCGGCACCGAGCAGTAGACCAGACGCGGAAAGGACTCCGCGAGCGCCTGGTAGGAGAGACCGAGGCGCCCCATGGTGCCGGGGCTGAACGTCTCGACCAGCACGTCGGCGGTCTCGCAGAGCCGGACGAAGGCAGCGCGTCCCTCGTCGTGTTTGAGGTCGATCACCACCGAACGCCGGCTGCGATTCCAGACGTGATACGCGGGCTGCTCCCGGAAGGGATCCCCGCCCGGAGGCTCGACCTTGATCACATCGGCACCCAGCTCGGCCAGGAGGAGCACCCCGACGGGTCCGGCAATACCCCAGCTGAGATCGAGGATCCTCACGCCGCGCAGAGGTCCGGCGGAGGGCCTCACGTGGCCACCCTCTTGGCGTCCGAACGATGCACGACACCTCCCCTGCCCCGTTACGGTCGACAAATCCTGCACCGCTACCGGATGCTTCTCGACACCCGATCATTGTCGATACCGCCGGCGCTGCGAAGGATCCCGCGCGGACGAGCCGCGCTGTCGTTGACACCTTTCGTACGGCCGGAGTACATTCTCACACGTTCCTTGGGCACCCGCCCAGTCGTGGGGATTTGGCCAGCACGGTCAGTCCCCGGAACGGAAACAGGTCCCGCTCCGGGGACTGAAGAAGCAAGGGGGGGACACGTGCGAATGTTGCTCGTGCGAGTGCGGATCGCCGTCGGACTCATGACCCTGATGGCGTCGATCCTCGTTGGTGGGATCTCGGTGAACCATGCGGGGGCCAGTACGTCGGGCCTCTTGGCCAGCGCCCCGGGAGTCACCAAGACCACGATCAAGATCGGGATCCTGACCGACCTGACCGGATCCGACGCATCGTCGTTCTCCGACAGCCCCGGTGCCATTGAAGCGCGCTTCAAGCAGATCAATGCGGAAGGCGGGATCGACGGCCGCAAGATCACATGGGTGGTGGACGACACCACCTCGACGGCCGTCGGAGCCGAGACCGCCGCCAAGGACCTGGTGCAGAACCAGGGCGTGTTCGCCATCGCCGAGCTCAGCGGGCAGTTCTTCGGCGCCGCTCCGTACCTGGCCCAGGCGGGGATTCCCGTGACCGGTTCTTCGTTGGACGGCCCCGAGTGGTACCAACAACCGAATACCAACCTGTTCTCCTTCACCGGAAATGGCACCGCGTCGGGGCCCGCGTACGGCGACGGAGGGTTCTGGAAGGCGATCGGAGCAAGCAAGATCAGCTATGTCGAGTCAAACGTCCCAGCTGCCATCAGCGAAGGGAACAGCGTCTATGACTCGATCGAGAGCGACGGCCTGCATCCCTGCGACAAGACCATCGTCCCTCTGGGCACCGTCAACTTCACGGCCTTCGCACTGAGCTTCAAGGCCGATGGCTGCAACGCGGCGGAGTGCGCCTGCGTCCTCTCCTCCAGTCTGGCCATGGCCACCGCGCTCCACCAGGCCGGGTTGAACAGCGTCAAGATCGTCTTCGCCGCGGGCCCGACGCAGCAGATATTCCAGACCCCGGCGGACGAGGCGGCTGCGAAGGGGGCGTTCTTCCCCGGCATCGAGTCGTCGCCGACCTATAGCAACGCGGCGAGCCTGGCGTATCTGGCCAGCCTCAAGAAGTACGACCCGTCCTATACCGGCGGCCTGCCGGACCTCGCCGAGGGGGATGGCTGGCCCATCGCCAACCTCATGGTCGAGGGCCTGACGGTGGCCGGAAAGAACCCAACCCGGGCCTCGTTCATAAAGAACCTGCGCCACGTCACCAACTGGACCGACAGCGGCTTGGCACCGGGCCCGATCAACTTCGTGCACTTCGGGCAGAACCCACCCACCCAGTGCTTCTCGTACGTGCAGTTCAACGGAACGAAGTACGTGCCGTTCCCCAAGGACGGCCGGTCGTTCTGCGGGACGATCATCCCCGGCTCAACGACCTGATCGCGCCCACCGAAATCTCCCCGCTGGGGGTCCGTTTGGGGCGGCGATTTGAGGCGTCGACCGCGAAGTCGACCGGCAAGTCGACCGGCAACGAGAAGCCCTGCTCCCGAGGGTGCCCGAGGGCTCCCGAGGGTCAGAGGGTTCCGGCACGGTACCGGAACGCTTCCGGAAGTATTTGGGCGGTTGCCCAGGCAAAGGGAGCGACACTCCACTAACATCTCTGAAGGAGACGGCCGAACGGCGATCCTCTTACTGAGGGAGGGACCATGTCCGATGAGTACGTTTCAGATGCCTTCATCTATATGCGAGAGCGACGGCTGCCCTACCCCGTGTTCGACGCCGACAATCACATGTACGAAAACCGTGAGGCGCTGACCAAGTTCCTCCCACCCGAGTACGACGGGATCATCAAGTACGTCGACGTCAACAACCGCACCAAGGTCGCCTTCAAGGGCATGATCAGCGACTTCATCCCCAACCCGACCTTCGCCCGGGTGGCCCCTCCAGGAGGTCCCGCGGCCGATCCTCAGCACCGGCGCGGCATCCCCGCCGTGGACGCCTTCTTCGATCCCGAGCCGCGGCTCGCGCTCATGAAGGACATGGGTATCGACAAGTCGATGATCTGGCCGACGCTGGCCACCGGCGTCGAGGAACGACTGGCGAGCGACCCCGATGCGATCCAGGTCGTCCTGCGCGCCTTCAATCGGTGGATGCTCGAGCACTGGTCCTACAACTATGCCGATGCCATGTACCCCACTCCCATGATCAGCCTCTCCGTCCTCGATGACGCCATCAAAGAGCTGGATTTCGTGGTCGAACACGGCGCGAAAGCGTTCCTCCTTCACACGGCGCCCGTCCCCACGTGGAAGGGGCGCCGTTCGTTTGCCCTCCCCGAGTTCGACCCCTTCTGGGAGGCCGTCCAAGAAGCGGACATCTTGGTCGGAATGCACCAAACTGACTCCGGATACCAGCGCTACACCAACGAGTGGGAGGGATTCGGCAACGACGAGTTCCGGCCATTCGGTTCCGGCATCGCGGGACTCAATGGGTCACCGGCGTTCCTGACCCTGGCCTCCGAGAAGTCCCCCATCATCGACGGGGTGGCCTCGATCGTCGGCCACGGCGTGGCCACTCGCTTTCCACGCCTGCGGTTCGCGCCCACCGAGTTCGGCACCGGGTGGGTGCGCCCGATGCTACGCCGCATGGCCAAGGCCTACGAGGAGACGCCGGAGTTGTTCGAGGAGGACCCCGTCATGGTCTTCAAACGCAACATCTTCGTCCATGCCTTCCAAGAAGCCGATCCCGCCGGCTTGGCCGAGGTGATCGGTGTGGACAACGTCATGTTCGGTTCCGATTTTCCCCACCAAGAAGGGTTGGCCGATCCGCTCGGCTACTCCGAGGTGGTCGAAAGGGCGATGTCCCCCGAGGACACCGCAAAGGTCATGGGCGGGAACCTGGCGCGCATCATGAAGGTCTGATTCGGTGGCGCCGCCGGGCCTCAGCAGGGTTCGCCGTGGGGATCGAGGTAGTCCTCGGCCAGGAACTTCTCTTCCCGGTAGCGCTCGAATTCGTCGTCCGACACTCCGAGGACCTGCTTGTAGACGTACTCATTGTCCTGGCCGAGAACCGGCGAACCTCGCCACCATTGCTGGGGAACGCCACGATAGGGCAGGCCCGGGTGCAGGTGGGTGCCCACGTCCAGGCTCTGCAAGGGGCGCTGCCACTCTCGAAACCGAAAGTGGGGATCGGCGGCGAACGACACATCGTCGAGGAGGGGCCCGGCCGCCACGCCGGCACGCTGCAACGCATGAAACGCCTCCGACGACGACTGCCCTGCGGCCCATGCACCAATGAAGGCATCGAGCTCGTCGTGCTGCAATCTCCTCGATGCAGCATCCGCGAACCGGAGGTCGCGTCCGAGGTCGGCGCGGCCGATCACATCAGCCAGCGCTCTCCAGGCGCCGTCGTCACCAACAGAGATCGCAATCCACTGGTCCTCGCCTCGACAATGGTAGAGGCCCTGTGGCGCGCGCCAACGGTCCCGGTTGCCCCACCGTTGGGGCTCCACGCCGAGTTGGCAATCGACGAAGACGTCGCCCAGGTGATTGAGGACATTCTCGCTCTGGTCGAACTCCACCAGCTGTCCCCTGCCCGTTCCATCGCGAAAGCGCAACGCGGCGATGGTGGCGAAGGCAGCGGCCGGTCCCGAGGCGGCATCCATGTAGGTCGTGCCGGGAGTGCTCATGAGCTCGGACTGCCGATGGCCGCACAGCCAGAGCATGCCGGTGAGACCATCGAACTGTGCGCCGAATCCGGTGTAGTCCGACCAGTCACCGGTTGTACCTGTGGGTGGCATCCGCACGATGACCAGGCGCCGGTTGCGGGCCTGCATCTCGCTCGTGTGGATGCCGATGTGGGCGAGCCCGCTGGCCCTGAAATTGTCGATGCAGACGTCCGATCGCTCCGCTAGGCGCATCAGCAACTCCAGCCCCTCGGGTCGGCGGGTGTCGATGGTGCAGGAAAGCTTGTTGCGGGCGAGCGAGTTGTTCATCGCGTGCCGATTCCACGGGCGGTCGGGACGGTCGGGGACCGGAGGTCCGTAGAGCGATCCCAGGTAGCCCGGGTTGGCGATTGTGGGGCGAGCCTGGTAGCCCTTCGTGGTCGGCGGCAGAACCCAGGGATTTTCCACCCGGATGACCTCTGCGCCGAGGTCGGCCAGCAGCATGGTGACATAGGGGCCGGACCACACCGTGGTCAGATCGAGGACCCGGATCCCCGACAGAGGCGGGACGGGCGCGGTATGTGCCGTGGAACCGTCCCCTCGAGGGTGCGCTCGGCCCGGCGTCCCCAAGATCGCGTCAGCGGGCGAGCCGAGTTCGGCCGCGACCTCGTCGTCGTGTGCACCAAGACTCGGGGCGAGCCGGCGGATCGACCNNGGCCTGGCATGTCGATCGGACCTGCTCCGGGGTCGTCGGTGTGCACCCAGAACCCGCGCTGGGCGAGGTGCTCGGCCTGCAGCACCTCCGGCGGCGAGTTCACGCCGGCCAGCGGCCAACCAGCCCGCTGGGCCTCCGCTGTCGCTGCAGCCCGCGTATGCGACAGCAGCCACGGGTAGAGAGCGGCGTCAATGGCTTCTTTGGTCTCGCCGCGCTCGTATGCGTCGGGCCGGGCGAATGCCTCCCTCAGGTTGTCGTCATTCAGGACCTCGAGCATGTTGTCGAGCTGCTGGGGTGTGGACATCATCGACACGTATCCGTCCGCACAAGGGTGGACCCCGCCGGGAATGAGCGATTCGCGCGCGGCGCCGTAGAGATTCGGACCAGGGGTGCCACCCCGGTACTGGTGGGACAGAAGGGTGGTCGCCCGGGCCGGAAGTGTTGCCAGCACCTCGGCGGCAGCGCAATCGACAAAACAACCGTTGCCGGTCGCTGCAGCACTGCACACCGCAGCCAGAGCACCGAGTGCCGCCATGCTGCCGACGAGGTGGAGGCCGAGGTGCGCGGGCAACCGGACCGGGCCCTCGTCGGTCCGGCCGCGCACGAAGGCATCGCTCACCGCCTGGACGACTATGTCGTCCCACTGGTAGCCCGCGTAGGGCCCGGAGACCCCGAAGCCGGTGATCCGCACGACTGAAACCTCGGGCGAGCGCCCATGCACGGTGTCCCAGTCCAGGCCCCAGGAGTCGAGCAGCCCACGCCCGGTCGCCTCGATGACCAGCTGCGATCGTTCGATCAGGGCCGCGAGGCGCGACCGGCCGTCCACGGCCTCAGGATCGATGACCGTGCTGCGCTTGTTGGTGTTCAGGTGCAAGAAGGCGCCGCCCCGGTACAGGCCGTCGGAACCACGGGCCACACTCTCGCGGTGGCGCAGCTCATCCCCCGCCGGGCTCTCCACCTTCACCACGTCGGCGCCGAGGTCGGCGAAGAGCTTCCCGCAGTAGCTCCCGGCGACCCCCTCGGCCAGCTCCACTACCTTGATCCCGCTGAGCACCTGTCGCACGAGGCGCTATCGCTTCGGGCTGGCGTGTCCCGTGTTCGTCCCTGAGCTCGTCATCACGTCGGCCAGACCAGCTCTAGGTTGTCGACCGACCGCAGGCCGGGTGGGTAGTGCAGCTCTATCCCCGGTTTGAGCTCGTAGTCGGGAATGCGGCGATGCCATTCGCGCAGGGCGACGCGTAGCTCCCGACGCGCCAGGTGCGAACCGAGGCAGCGATGGACTCCGCCGCCGAAGCCGAGGTGGCGATTTTCGACGCGATCGAAGCGCACCTCGAACGGATCCTTGAAGACCTCGGGATCCACATTGGCCGCACCAATGGAGACGAACACGAGGCTTCCCGCGCTGATGGGGCAGCCGGCCACGACGCTGTCGTCGGTGGCCGCCCGGGCTATCCCTGCCACCGGCGTCTCCCACCGCAGCAGCTCTTCGACGGCGCGGGGGATCACCGAGGAGTCCTCGACGATCTGGCGCCTGTGATCGGGATGCTGACTCAGATAGGCGAAGAAGACGCTTAAAGAGTCCGTGACGGTGTCGAGCCCGGCGATCAGGAAGAGGAAGCAGATGTCGAGGATCTCCTCGCGGCTGAGCTTCTCCCCCTCGACCTCCGCCCGGAGGAACTCCGTGAGGATGTCCTGCTCGGGATGCTCCTCCCTCTCGTCCAAGATGTCGTTGAAGTACGCGTAGATTTCCTGGCCGATGCCCTCCCTGATCTGCATCTGCTCGTCCGCCGGGAGGGTGCCCCCACCGGGCCGCATGATCCCGTCCTTCAGGCGGAGGAGGTTGTCCAGCTCTTCCCACGGGAGGCCCATGAGGCCGAGAAAGACCGCTGACGGGAAGGGCACGGCGAATTCCTCGCTGAAGTTGCACGCACCCCGCTCGACGAACGAATCGATGAAATGGTTCACCCGCGCCGCCACGTCGTCCTCAATGGCATCCATCTTCTTGGGTGCGAAGAGCGGATCGAGGATCTTGCGGTACTTGAGGTGCTCCGGCGGGTCCACGCTGAGGGGGATGAGTGGACGCACGTTGCCCAGCTGGACCAGGTCGCGCGAGGTGTAGCGCTCGGGATTGCGCAGCACCTCGTCGACCGCGGCTCGGCTGGCCACCACAACGAACCCCTCGGCTGGGCAGATCACACCACCCTTGTCGATGAGCACCTTGTACTTGGGCTGCGGTTCGGCGAGATCGAAGAGGTCATCCAGACCCTCCTCATCGCCCCGAAAGACCGTGGCGGGCTCACTCTGGTCGTCCGATACCTCCGACATCGCACCCCTCTTGCTGTCCGGCTCCCCCGCCCGAATCCCGGGCGTCCCGATCCTAACGAGGAGCTCGCTCCTGTGCCTGGGCGATAGCCCAACTTCTGCTCAGGCGGGTTGCCGGCGGGCGAAATAGCCTGGAGTGCATGTGCGGGCGCACGCCGGCCGATTTTCGATCTGGAAAGGGGCGTCGCAAACCATGGGCGAATTGGCAGGACGGGTGGCCGTGATCACCGGAGCGGGCCGGGGAATCGGTCGGGAGCACGCTCTCCTCTTCGGCGCCGAGGGAGCCAAGGTCGTGGTCAACGACCTGGGCGGAAACCCTGACGGCACAGGGGCCGACAGCTCGCCGGCCCAGCAGGTTGTCGACGAGATAGTGGATGCCGGTGGAACAGCCATCCCCAACTACGACGACGTCTCGGACTGGGAGGGTGCCAAACGTCTGATCGACCAGGCGGTGCACGCCTACGGGGACCTCCACATCCTGGTGAACAACGCCGGAATCCTGCGCGACCGGATGCTCGTCAACATGACCGTCGAGGAATGGGACGCCGTGATGAAGGTGCATCTCCGTGGCCACTTCTGCACGACCCGCTGGGCGGCCACCTTCTGGCGCGAGCAGTCCAAGGAAGGTCGTGACGGACGGCGATCGGTCATCAACACGTCGTCGGGCTCCGGGCTGTTCGGCAACGTAGGGCAGACGAATTACGGTGCGGCGAAGATCGGTATCGCCACGTTCTCGATGATCGCCGATTCCGAACTCGCCCGCTACGGGGTGCGGGTAAACGCCATCGCACCGGCTGCGGCAACTCGCTTGACGGCCGCCTTTTCCGAAGGGAGGCCCCAACCCCCTCCTGACGAGTGGTCGCCGCAAGATCCGGCCAACATCGCACCGTTCGTCGCCTACCTGGCCACCGAGGACTGCCCTATTCACGGGAGGACCTTCCTCGTGACCGGGGGACAGGTCCATCTCTTCCAGCCCTTTGCCGTCATCGACACCGTAGAGAAGAAGGGGCTGTGGACGGTGGACGAGCTCAGGCGGGAGGCAGCGCACTTCGCCGACGTTCCTTTCCACCTCAACAACCCGTTCGAGGGCCAGATGGGCTGACGCCCACGACGTACCCACCGCGGGGGCGGGGCGTCGACGAGCCGGCAGCGCGGGACCGCGCCAGCCCTCGCTACTGCACCGGCCGGAACAAGGGCACCCAGGCCTCACCGGCCCGCTCGAACGTCACCTCGACGGGCATGCCGATGTGCACTTGATCGATGTCGCAGTCGACCAGATCGGTCGTGAAGCGCAGCCCGGGCTGCTCCTCGAGCTCGACGATGGCGATCACATACGGCACCGGAACGGAGGGATTGAAAGGGTGGTGGTTGACAGTGAAGGTGAACACCGTGCCCCGCCCACTGACGCGTCGCGCCACGAGCGCCCCACCACACGAAGAGCACGCTTCACTCGGAGGGTGTGCCCACCGTGCACATGATTGGCACTGCGATATCAGCAATTCTCCCGCGGCTCCACCAGTCCAGAACGGACGGCTTACCTCGGTGATCGGCGGTGGAATCCGGGCAGGAGGGTCTTCGACCACCTCGGTAGCGTAGGCGCGCGACCGCACTAGCTTGTGAGCTGTGTCCAAAGACAAGCGTGGTGCCATCATTTCCGGTATCGGCATCTCGCCGATCGGTCGCCGGACCGGCATCGCCGGCATCGACCTGACTGCCCGTGCCGCACGTCAGGCCATCGCCGATGCCGGACTCGAGCCCGCGGACATCGACGGGATGGCGACGATGGGTGAGACTCCCGTCCGCGAGGCAGCGGCGCACCTCGGAATTGAGGTCAGTTGGCGCGATCGAGGATTCGCCACCGGTGGACTGCTCTCGCCGGTCATGGCCGCGTGCAACGCCGTCGCCGCCGGTGACGCCCGCCATGTGCTCGTGTACCGGACCGTGCGGATGATCGGCGGATCGATCCTCATGGATGGCGCAGACCGACCGGGCACGACCTCTCCGGACCCCGAGCCTCCGCCCTCGATCCCGGGGTTGGAGTGGATGGGACCCCTCCTTACGATGCACGCATACTCGGCGGCCAATTGGCTTGCTATGCACTGCCAACGCCATATGTACCTCTACGGCACCACCAAGGAACAGCTCGGTTGGCTCGCGGTCAACAGTCGACGCAATGCAGGGCTCAATCCCAACGCGGCGTACCGAGATCCACTCTCGCTGGACGACTACCTGACGGCGCGGCCCATTTCGGATCCCTTCGGTCTGTTCGACTGCGATGTGCCTGTCGACGGCTCCATCGCCCTCGTCATATCCGGCTCTGACTTCGCACCGGACTGCGCGAACATGGCCATCCAAGTCGAGGCCTTTGGCGGCGCGCCCAGCGAGGGGGGCTGGAGCTGGGATCAACGTCCCGACTACCCGAAGATGGCTTCGGTCGACGCGGCGGCCGACATGTGGAGCCGCACGAGCCTGACACCGGCTGACATCGACGTTGCCGAGCTGTACGACGGCTTCACCTTCTTGACACTGGCGTGGCTCGAGGCCCTTGGTTTGTGCGGCGAGGGTGAGTCCGGGCCATTTGTCGAAGGCGCCCATCGGATCGCCCTCGAAGGGGAGCTGCCTCTCAACACCTATGGTGGACAGCTCTCAGCCGGGCGAATGCACGGCTATTGGGTCCTCCATGAAGCCGTGCTCCAACTCCGTCACGAGGCGGAAGCCCGCCAGGTGGCCCGTGCAGACGTCGCCGCGGTCGCCGTCGGCGGCGGGCCCATCGCGGGGTGCATGCTCCTCACCCGGTGAGGGGATACGGCTGACAGGCACCCGGTGAACGGGGGCCGGGTGAGGGGGGGCGATATCGTCAAAGCCGGCCCGATCTCGAGGAGTCCCCGTGTCGTATTCGTTTGCTCAGCGCGCTTTTCCCGATCTGCCCGACGAAGTGGCCGCCGTCCTGACGTCGTCGCTCTACACGGAGTTCGGCTCCATAACGGCCAAAGGCGTACCGCTCAACACACCGCTCTTCGCCTTCGTGGGGCCGGGAGGTGACACCATTGATGTGGCAACCGGACTCGCATACCCGGCCAAGGCGGAGCGCGTGCGGAAGGACCCCAAGGTCGGGCTGCTCCTCGAGGGTAACCGGGATCCGGGACGGCCCATCGTCTCGGTTGCCGGATTCGGCGCAGTCCGCGACGCCGACATCCAGGCCAACCTTGAGCGTTACATTGCCGAGACTGCCGCCCGCCTTCCGACTACCTCGGGAGGGCTCCCGTGGTCGGTGCTGCGCGAAGCCGTGTGGTACTGGGCGCGCGTGCTGATCCAGACCACCCCGGCGCGCGTCACCTGGTGGCCCAACGCCAACGAGACCGATGCCGAGCCCATGCGCTGGGAAGCGCCCGGCACGGCACGGTACCCGTCATCAGATCCAGCGCCGGCGGGTCCACGGACCCCTCCCGCCACCTGGACCCAACCCGATGATTGGCGCCCGCGCGCCGTCGAAGTACTGGAGAGAGGCCTTCCAGGCCACCTCACACTCTGCGACGACCACGGCTTCCCCCTCCCGTTTCGCGTGCGCTCCGTCGCCCTCGCAGACGGGGGATTCACGCTCGAGGTACCCCGGGGTGCGCCTTGGAAGGTCGTAGGCCAGGCCTCACTCTGCTTCGCCGGCCAAGCAACCTTCGTCGGCACGGTCGAGCCCACGACCGAGGGCGGACATCTCACGGTTGAGCGGCGGCTCGCCGATCTCCCACTCATGGCCGACCCGGCCGAGATCTGGCAGCCGAAACCCGAGACGAAAGCGGCTCTGCTGGAACGCCTCGAAAAGGAACTGGCGCGACGCGGCCTCCCGCTCCCCCGCGTTCCCGAAGACATGCCCGCACCGACGGAGGGATCCATCGCGCGGAACGACGCATCGAAGCGCAACCATAGGGTGACCGACGGGAAGGTGGACCCGTAAGAAGGTGGGCAAGCCTGCAGCCCGTTCTCAGAATTCAGCAGGCAGCTCGTCAGCAGTCGGTGCGTAGTTGAACATCCACCGCACGCCGAACCGGTCGAGGCACGTGCCCCAGGTGGCTCCCCAAAACATGTCGGCGAGTGGCGCACAATCAGTGGAGCCCTCAGACAGAGCGTCGAAGAGACGTTGCGTCTCTTCCCGGGAATCCGGTTCAAGGTTGATCGTGGCGTTGTTCCCGATTCTCAGCTCATGGCCCATCGACTCCAGCATGTCGGTCGCCATCAGCACATGGCCGGCAAGGATGGGCAGCTCTACGTGCATGACCATGTGCTTCTCGGTGTCTGACAACACCGGACCATCGGGATTGGCCGGAACGTCGCCCATCCACTGAATCGGCCCCAGATATTCCGTGCCGAAAATGGTCTTGTAGAACTCGAATGCTTCCTCAGTGTTGCCCATGAAGTTCAGATAGGTGCTCACTCGAGCCATGGAGATCCTCCTCGGTTCCGATGGGATGGGAACAGTCTGAGTAGACGTAGCCGGCATGCCAAAGTCATCGGGTCCTCTCATGGTCGGCTCGGTCCCGCCTGACCGCGCGGCCCAATCGCACAAGGTAGGCAAGCGCAGATCCGGCAAAGAGCACTCCGGTCACCACTAACCAGTTCACGATGTAGATGTTCTCGTTGAATCCCGTTGAAGCCTCGTAATAGGGGTTGTTGAGCCTGAAAATCAGGGGAAAGAACAAAGCGAGGAGCACACCCGATATGACCGCGGGAACCCGCACGTAGTTGATCCACGGCACGACGGCACGACGGGACAGCTGATGGCGTTGCTGCGCACGCACGGCCAGGAGGTCCACCAGCGCGCAGGCCGGCCACACGATGAAGTCCCAGGCCACCACGCTCACGGCGAACCAAAACAGGATCCCCTTGGTCCCACTCTCTTGCAGGACCTTGATCAACGCGTAGAAGGCCACGGCGGCGCAGGCCATAAACCCCGCGAGGTGCACCGGACCGGCTCCGTATCGACGTCGAAGCCACTCCACCTCAGGCCTCCTCGGTGAAAACGATCTCGGTCATCCATTTCAGTTGGTGGGTGCCCGGGGCGGACGGGACGATCACCCGAGCAGGGTATCCGTGGTCGAGTGAGAGGTCGGCCCCGTTCACGCGGAGGGCGAGCAGCGAATCCGCCGCGGTGATCTGCGAGCCCGCCAGGATCACGTATCCATAACCGAGCGCTTTGAGTTGGGATGGCCCGGGGTTATCCCGGCCGACCAATCGAGCCAGGTCGGCCAGCGGTACGCCGGTCCAACGTTGCTGCGTGGACCACCCCTCGGTACACGCGATCGGCAGGTCTGCCGTCGTCTGCGGCATCGCCAGGAGCTGCCGGCGACTGAGGGAGAGTCTGTGCGATCCGAGAAGCGAGAGGCGCCAATCCGGCCCGACGTCCGTCGATGTGATCCCGTACGAAGCCGCCGTGTGATTGACGGGGAAGTGGTTGGGCCCTGTGTCGGGTGAGCGGTAATGCGTCCCGAACACCGCGAGCTCGCGCATGGCGCCACCAATTGCCTCGCCGGCCGTCAGGAGGAGCACCGCCAGGGAGGTTCCGCCAATGAGGGCAAGGATGCCTCGGCGCGAAATGGTCGGGTCGGCCGGCATTTGCGGGATGAGGCTGCTCTCCACCGGTTCAGGTTTGGTATCAGCCAGCCCGGTTCTGAGTTCCTTCCGAAAGCTGCGGGATCGCAAAGCACGCACCATGTCGCCGAACTTGACGCCGACGTGGAGTGCGAACCCAGCCATGAACGCCCAGGCGCCGTAGAAGTGCCCGGAATAGAAATTGATCTGGCCGTAGTAGTCAATGTCCAGTATCCCGGTGCTCATCTCGAACACGATGCCGCCGACGACGAGAGCCAGACTGATCCTCTCTAGGAGTTGCGCTATCGAGTGCCAGGGTGGCCATTGGAACAGCTTGGGCATGACGGACCACAACTTGGCCAGGACGACGGGCACGAGTACGAGCCCGAGTATCACGTGCGTCCCTTCGGTCACGCGGTAGAGCCAGCTTGGTTTCGTTATCCAGTTGAACAGGTACAGCCCGAACAGCCCGTGCGCGGCGTTGGGATCGTTTCCCGCCAGCTTTGGGTCGTACGCGGCATAGGAGAGTAGACCGGTGACGAACTCGATCGGAATGCCGATCAATAGAATGAGCCCGAAAACCGATGTCAACCACGGCCCCCGCACCGGGCTTCTCCACCGACCGGGGTAAATCGGACCTCGGCCTCGGTGCGAAGTGGGGCGCGCATTGCGCATGCGGTCGTCAGCTGTCTCGGATGGGCGGGAATCGCCTTGGGTATCTATTCGACTGCCGTCACGTCCATTGATCGAGAAATCTTAGATCCCCCCAAAGTCGCCATCCCGTCGGTCCCACCCTTATGGGGGGTCGCCTGCCCTCTTTCAGGCAGTAGATCTCGAAGGTATTGGTGAAGGAGATGCCTGGCCGAGGACCCCCTGGATGGTGCGAATGGATTCGGCTTCATCCTTAGCCACTCGAACGTAGGCGCAGGGCATCCTCCAGCGCCGGGACCCTTGGGGGGCGAGATTGCCGGTGCATCCCTGCCGCTCCTTCTCCTTTGGTCCTCCCGTTCCCGTGACACATCCGTGACACCCTCGTGACGGTCCCGTGATTCCCCGTGGAGCGGGCAGAAGTACCCCTCAACCTGGCGTACGTTTTCGTCGTACGCCCGTCAAACAACGATTGCGCTGTGTGAGGAGGCCAGGTTGACAAGGGTTTTGGAAGCGCCTCCTTCCACGCCGAACCGGCTTCTTGCGCCCATCGCATGGATTTACCGCGGCCATGCGCACTAACGGTCGCCGCCGAGCCGCGCTCACGGCGCGTACCGCAGCCTTGCCCGAATGCGGCCGCCGCATTGGTGGCCACCTTGCATCCGGCAACCTTGCTGTCCTCATCATCGCACTTCTCGTGGCTCCGCTCGGGCTGACCATCCCGAGCGGAAGTAGTGCAGCAGCGGCTGACGGTTCACAAAAGGGTGATCACGAAACGTTGTTTAGCGAAACCCCGCTCACTCCGCCAACATCCATCGATGCCACTTGTTCGACCGACATGACCACGGAGCTGAACTTGTGGTTTGCCTCGTTACCTGCCGGCACCGTCGTCGACCTGCCATCGGATGGTTGCTATTTGGTCAGCAACTCCTCCTCTTCATTGCTGGCCATCGAGAACACGAGCAGACTTACCATAAATGGCGAAGGGGCTACTTTCGAGCAAGGCTCCTATAGCAATGGCGGCAACAACGACCCAGGGCCGATACTGACCCTCGGATTCGATCGTGATCTCACCATTAAGAACATCACTGTGAGAGGTCCCAGTTCGGCTGGAGGTTCCGAGGATGAGGGAGACACAGGAATCCTCATGTGGCAGAACACCGTCGTCAATCTTGACGGTGTCACGATTACGACGGTGGAAGGAGACGGTCTAGATCTCTACCCGCTGGGAAACGAACCGGGTGTCAACTGGAACGTAACCATGGACGACAGCACCATTGAGAACATCGGCTACCACGCGATCGTCCCAGAGGCAGTCAACGGGTTTACCTTCGAAGGTTCAACACTGAGCAGCGGAGACATCGACGCCGAGGTTGACTTCTCATGTCAATCGACCTGGCCGTTTGGCTGCGGCAGGCTCAACAACCCCGATATCGGTGTCGTCAACATGGCATTTAGAGCGGATTCCTTCCCCAATGGAATGACTCTGGAAGACGGCATGAGTTGCATGCCCGTCGGCAACTGGACCATCGAAGGGAATAGCTTCGGTGGTGGCGGCATCGACCTGCAGCTCGATACGACCTACAGCCTGACACTCTCCGCTTTGGACATCTGCGGCCAATACAGCGGTCTGACCATCGAGAACAACACCAGCACGAATGGCGCATTGACTCCCTGTTGTGGCAGCGGGAGTCCCTACATACTGCTCCAAGGCTGGTCAAACGTGACCATTGCTGATAATCACCTGGTCTTCGACGTTAACCAGGGTCTTGTCGGTGGTCCNNCGCACCGAGCGGCTGGCCGGCCACGACTGACGTCCTCGTTTGTGGCAACACCATTGGTTCCGAGGAGTACCCCGTAACTGAGACCGCATGTCCGAGCACGGCGGCAGGCTCGCTTTTCGAACGTCCTCGTTTCACCGCGATAGCCAGCGAGCAACCGGCCAGCGAGACTCCGGAGGCTCCCGCGGCCATACTTCTCCCTGTAACCGCCGGGGTGATCCTTGCTGGAGGCGCCACTCTCGTTGTTCGCCGCCGCCGCAAGATGGAGTCCACCGATTCGGGATAGAGAGTAAGCACATTCGGTCGAGGGTGGTCCACTCAACATTGCCGCGCAGTCCCGCTGGGGTCCGCGTGGGCGCACATCCTCACTTCCATCCTGGTGAGCATCGATGGTGGCCCTTGACCTGCCACCAGAGAATGCGTCGCTCCCCCGGCGATAGTCGCTCGTCGGTCCTGCCCGTTCTCGCAGGCGACTGCCGGGACAATCGGCGAACATCTGCGGTCGGCGTCAAAGAAATCATCTCCGCTCCGCGTACCGGTCGCACTCGTTTCGCGATCCGTTCATCTCGCCCTCTTATCGTGCATGTCGATGGCGTTGACGAAGGAACACACATTCTTCCGGTCGGGAACCTCCACTCGGCCCGAAGGCTCGTCAACGGGCGCACGCGGGATTACGGCTCCTGCGTGCCCAGGCGACGGCGGGGTTCCCCCAAGGCCCCGCCGTCGCCTGTCCCTCTCGCTTGATCTCGAATTATCGTTATGCCACACCTCGGGACTTTCTCCCCTAGTGGACGACGGCTGGCTTTGGATACCCTCTGCACGTGCGTGTCCGAACGCTCGTCATCGAATACGAGATCATTTAATGGGCCGATCTCGATGGAATGGGCGACCTACCACTCCTGCTGAAAGAAGCGCTGGGCGCCGCCCCGCAAGTGGGCTTTATTCGTTGCGTGACCGACCAAGGCAGAAAGGTGACATTCGCCAGTGGTGCGAAAGCCACCAAGCAACTCATCAGGAGCGGAGCTGCCAGCGATCCCAATGGAGTTGTGATATCGAAGGATGACTTTCCGGTGATGCTAGAAGGTTGGCCGTACCGCTTGCGAAAGCCCTGAGAATCGCCAAGGGCAGCATCGAGGGAACTTACCGAAGCGCATCGTGATCCTCGTCGGCTTCTACCCCAGCCTCGGTCGGCCCATGCGTCCAATGGCTCAGGTTGCTGGAACCACCTCCACGTCCCGCATGTCGCAACTCGATCGGCCGACCGCAAACGTGACAGGTCGGGGGTGCTTCGTCCATGGAACGCCTGTTCCCAGATGGGCAGTTGTCAAACCCCCGACCCGTAGGGGCCATGGGACAGCCTCAGGCCCTAGTCCAAGTTCCCGACTGCGGGCTCAACGTTATTCGGTGGGATGACTGGGGTGACCCTCAATCTTCGCAACGGCTTCGTTCGATTCTTCACGACCCTGGTAGTCCCGTCGCAGACGCGGAACAAACCGGAGGTTGGTTTCTCTCCGGCTGTGTATTGAAGAGATCTTGGGCGGCGTTAACGGAGTTGGTGAACTGTTCCAACGTTTGGGACTGTGGGATCTGCGAACTGCTGGAACTGTCAAGACGGGTCACCCTGTCCGTGGCAGAGTCGTACGCCATCACTCCACGGACACCGCCGACTATGCAAGCCGTATGATTTGCGGTGTCAGGAGCCCAGAAGAAGATGTAGGACTTTAGTCATGTGCGTAACGCACTGGCACTCTTCGTCAGTGAGGGTGATCTGGCCGCCCCGGTCCGTTCTGAGATTGGAGCTTCGTGGGATCGCTCTGTTCGCTCTGGTCTCCGACCCCGACCAGTTCGATGCGAAGTTCGACTCAAACATCAACTCCGAAGGAGCGATCATCCGTGCGGCACGCCCTGTTCTCGGCGAGGTTGCCGCGGAGGTTCAGCGTCGGAGTTGTCCTGACGGACGAGCGGGGGCATGTCCTGGAGCGATGGGTTGCCGACCGAGGGCTGAGTGCCAGGTTCGACAAGATCTTGCTGGCACCAGGGTTCCTGTATGAACCAGCCGGAGCTGATCCAGAAGCTCCGACCGCTGCCGGAGCCTTA
>PKYA01000153.1 GCA_003133545.1 Acidimicrobiaceae bacterium
GTAGCTAGGGGGGGAGAAGCTGCTCTCCTGGGTGACGCTGTTCACCACAATGGTGTTCTCGAGAACGGCCGGAAGGTTGTGGTGCTCGGACTCCTCGTCTGCCGCGCTGGCGATGACCGGCACACCGTGATCCTCGGCGTAGGTGATCGCTTCGGTGTCCGTCTCGGTCACGTCCAGGGTGCCGAGCGCCTCTTGGATCACAGTCGCCCCGGAGTCAACGGCGAAGAGCGCTGCCTCGGCGAAGGCGTTCCCCGAGGTGATGAATGAGTCACCCACTTTGATGGGCAACACCATGCAGTCCGGGCAGGCGCCCACCTCCTTGTCAAGGGTGCCGGCTGCCCCGACCGCATCCTCAGCCGTGCCAGTTCCGTGGTCGTAGTGCACGGCGTCGTACGGGTCGTTGTTGTCATCGACGAAGTCCCAACCGGCGATGGCGTCTGTGAATCCCGCCGGACCGCTCCGGGCGGCGTAGTACTTGCTCCCCGGGGTCCCGAAGGTCGCGATCAGGTCGGCCGGTGATATCCCGGTGTAACCGAACCCGTCACCGGCCTGAGTCGCGCAGAAATACGGCTTGGCGATCCGGGGATCGTTGGCGTATTGCTCCACGTTCAAGATCCCCGAGCCGTCGAGGTCGTACGGGTCGTCATCGGCGAATTGCTGGCCAGCCGCTTCGAGTTGTGCCTTCGTCTTCCCCTGTGCGTTCTCCGGCGGGGGTAGTGCGTCGTGGTTGAGGTAGATCTTGTCGACCAGCGCGGGGTCGCACCACTCGATGCCCGAGTCGGTCACCGCGATCACTGTCGAGGGTCGGCCGGCGGTGGTCTGCCAAGCAGTGTCGACACTGTTGCCCTCGACACCGCAGAGTTCTTGGGGGTTGTCGTTGAGCACTGGGTTGCTTGAGCGGGCGCTCGTGAGCTTCACGTCGCCCCCGCCCATGCTCCAGTTGGCCGGGCGCTCGGGTATCACCGTTTTTGGCGTGTGCGGATGGCTGACCCAATTGACTTGCGACGTTCCGGCCGGCGCAGCGGGCCACGGAAATCGCCCTGTCTGTGTAGCGGTGCCCGAGCCGGTGTTGGGGTCGGCTGTCCGAGGCGGACATGATGACGGCCGACTGTCCACCACAGCCGACGCCGTTGGCAACGTCGCGCGAGGGAGGACCGCCGAGAGCGACGAGGTGGACGCGCCGGAGGCCGCCAATGGGGTGGCGCTAATGAGGACGGCGACGATGACAGGGGTGACCCTCCGCCTCGGGCGACGGGTATTTTGGCCTTCGCCCCGGCAGGCGTGCTCGCTGTCAAGCGATCGACACCTCAGCACCGGCCAAATGTATCCGGTTCACCGGTTACGTCGCCGGGACGGTGCCGGCGGGATCGCGCTGTGTCGCCAAATCCTGACCGGGCGACGTCCTGGCCTGCCCCAGTCTGGCGGTCTCGTGACGCGCCTTCGCGGTCCCACGGCCGATGTTGCTGCCTTTTCGCGAGCGGGGTCCGCTCCGCCCACCGACTTCCAGCCTCGCGTCGAAGGCAAAAGACAGAGGCGCATCCAGGCCGGCCGATTCCGGCCGGCCATATCCATTGTGTCCCGGTACGTTTCCGGGCTCTCAAGGCACGGGACCACATGTGGCCCCTCTGCTGCGCAGGCCTTGACCGCCCTGGCGCCATGATGGGGCGTGTTCTCTTCGTTGCGGCTCGGATGTCCTCAACAATGTCCACAAATTCGCCCAATCCATCACTGAACTGCACTGTTGCTCGTCGGTCGCGTCCGTCATAGCCGTGAAGGGCGGATCCAAAAATGTCGTCTGTGGACATTTCTGGGGACTCTGGTGTGGACGTCTTCGGCGCATCGTGACGCATGCCTACGCCCACCACAGCTATTGCCAGCTCGTCCAGCGGTTCTCACCGAGAACCAGACGACTCCGAGTCAGCCGGGCAACTACATCCGCCACAGCGCCCCGGGTTGGTCATCCCCGGCGAGCGATTGGTACTGACCGTCGCCGAAGCGGGCGAGCTCCTCGGGATCTCACGTGCCTTCGCCTACGAGCTCGTGGCCCGCGGGGAGCTGCCGGTCATCCGCCTGGTTCGACGCATCGTGGTCCCTAAGGCCGCCCTGCTCGCCATGGTGGGTCTCGCTTCTGAGCCCAACTGACCGAAGGAGAGTGCGGGGGAGACTGTGCTCTCCATCGGCAAGATGGTGGCTGGCGCCGAGGAGTACTACCTGGGCATCGTCGCCGAAGGCAAAGAGGAGTACTACACCGGAGCCGGCGAGGCTCCGGGGACCTGGATCGGCGGCGGCACCGCGACGCCGGGTCTGAGCGGCCAGGTTGGTCCCGCCGATCTGCGGGCCATTTTGCTGGGCCTCTCGCCCAATGACGGAACCCCCCTCTCGACTAGGAGGGGAGGTTCGATCCCCCGGGTGGCCGGGTTCGATCTCACCTTCTCGGCCCCCAAGTCCGTGTCGGTGCTCTGGGGCCTCTCCGATCCCGTCACCTCGGCTGCGGTGCGCGTTGCCCATGACCGTGCCGTCTGTGCCTGCGGCTCTCAGCGCCGGCTGCCAGCGACTCACTCACCGGCGACGGCCACCGCCTCGCACTCGCTCAACCACGGCCGCCCGGCCGCCTGCAACGGCTCCCATTTGGCCAGGACGGACTCGTCCGTCTGCCCCAGCTCGGCCGGCGTCGGCCCGATGCGGTCGGCAATGGGCTGAAGAGCTCCCATGTCGAAGCCGTAGAACTCGGCCTGGTTCTCGCCCAGGATCTTCGCCGTCTCGTCGATGGGGATGTCCCAGAACCGGTCCTTGAGGAAGGCCCTCGTGTACGGCCACGTTCCCTCGGGATGGGGGAAGTCGTTACCCCACATGATGTTGCCGACACCGATCTCGTAGCGACGGGCCAGCTCGCGGCGCCGAGTGTTGGACGAGCCGATGGCGCAGTTGCGGTCGAAGTACTCGCTCGGGAGCATCCTGAGGACGTCGCGGGTGCCGACAAGCTTGCGCATGCCGTGCTCGCGGCTCACCATCATGTCCATCCGCCACAGCATGTCGGGCACCCAGTAGCTGCCGGCCTCGGTCACTGCCATCCGCAGCCTGGGGAAGCGCTCGAAGACCCCCGTCAAGAGCATGAACCACAGTGGGCGGCCGGTAAAGAAGATGGTCTCGTAACCGTAGACCGTTATCCAGCCCGGTGCTTCGCCGTAGTCCTCCTGCGGCGCCGGGCCGCTGTGGCAGTGCACGGGGAGGGAGAGCTCCTCGCATAGCGCCCACACCGGGTCGTAGCGATGGCTGGTGTACGACTCGTGACCGGTCCAGCGTGGTGGAATGATGATGCCTCCCGTCAGACCCTCGCCGTGGGCCCGTCGGATCTCGTCCATGACCCCTTCGAGGTCGTCGAGCAAAGGAGCGACGATGAGACCCCGACGGCGTTCCGAGCTCTGGCTGCACATCTCGGCCGCCCACCGGTTGAAGGCGCGGGCGCCGGCCAGCAGGTGCCCCGGGCTCTTCGTGGCCACCGGATTGAACCCGGCGCCGAAGGGCGCGCCCATCGTCCCGGTGACGGCGTCAGGGCCGGGGAAGACCACCTCGCCGCACACGGCATCGGCGTCCAACTCCTTGTCGCGGGTGACGGCATCCCATCCCCCCCGCAGGCCGATCTCGTGCAGGCTGTTGCCCTCCTCGTCCTCGCCGAACCACTCCTCTTTGAACTCGTCGTCGCCGACGAAGTTGGTAGACGATGTCTGCGCCCGCCGCTCGGCGATCAGACGTTCCCGCTCTTTGAGCTCCTCGTCGAAATCGGCCCGGTAGGCGGGATCGAGGAATTCACGGTAGACGGGTGACTCCGGGCCAGCGTGGCAGTCGGCCGAGATGATGACGTAGCGCTTCATGGCGTCCTTCCTCTCCGGTGGGCCTGGCCTGTGCGGTGCGGCCTGGTCAGTCGAACACGCCCCCCCGCGACACGGTCGGAAGCTCAGCGCGCGAGATCTTCTCGGCCCGCTGGCGCATCAGCTCGCCATTGGCCTTGGCCTCCAGACTGATGATGAACTTTCCCTCCCGCAAGGCGGCCAGCACGCTGTGCCCGAGCGCGACGAGGTCAGCCACCTGCACGCCCTTCGCCGCCAACTGCTCCTTGATCGTCGCGTAGTCCCATTGCTCGTCGACGTGGGGATGCTCGCGGGCGAGCTCAGCGGGCCGGTTGCGGCCGCTGTTCCACAGGCGCGTCTCCATGAGCCCGTTGCCGCCGGGGTAGAACACTGCCGCCCGCAGCTTCGTGCCCTCGTTGACGAAGGCGTTGGCTAGGCTCTCGGTGTAGGTGGACACGGCTGCCTTGGAGGCGGCATACACGCCCAGGTCGGGCAGAGGCTGGAACCCGCCATCGCCCGACGAGGTGTTGACGACCCAACCCTCCTCGCCTCCGTCGAGCATGCGGGGCACGAAGGCGGTCACGCAGTAGCCCACGCCGAATACATTGACGCCGAAGCACCACCGCCAGTCATTCGGCGTCCAGTTCCATGGCTTGGCGACGCCGCCCCCACCCACCCCGGCATTGTTGAACAGCAGATGACAGGTGCGGTAGGACTCGAACACCGTGTCGGCACAGGCCATCACCGACTCGAAGCTCGACACATCGGTGACGATGCCCCGCACCTCGCCCTTGGCGCTCAGGCGGTCGACCGTCTCGTCCAGCACTGACTGCTCGACATCGACGAGGACGACGCGCGCGCCCTCGTCGAGGAGCGCCTCGGCTAGCCCGGCACCGATGCCGCTGGCGCCGCCGGTGACGACTGCCACCTTGTCGGTGAGATTCTCCACCGGCCCGCCTAGACGTTCGCCGGTGGCCGCAGGCTGAAGGCCAGACTGGTGGCACCATCGGGAATGGTGTCGAGACCGGCCGCCACCTCGTCGACGGGCGGGCCGCATCGGTCGGCCAGCGGCCGGAGCACCTCGAGGTCGAAGCCGTACACAGCAGCGGCGGTGCCTCCCAGCATCGCTGCCACCTCCTCGGTCGGAACGCCGCCGAAGGTCATGCAGATCGCCTCATGGGAGAACGGGTAGGTCCCCTCGGCGTGCGGATAGTCGCTGCCCCACATGATGCGGTCAGTCCCGATCTGCCCGCGGCGGGCACAATCATCCCGGTGCATGAAGCTGGCAGCCACGAAGCAGTTCGTCTGCCAGTACTCGCTCGGCTTGCGGGTGAGCGCCACTGGGTTGAGGAACCGCAGCTCTCCCACATTTCCCCTCGTCAGATGGGTGTAGTGCTGGTCCACGACGTCAAGGGTGCTCCGGACCCAGCCGCTCCCCTGCTCGGAGAGCACGAGGCGGAGCCCGGGGAACCGCTCGAACACGCCGGAGAGGAGGAAGACCCACAGTGGGCGATGCGAGAACCAGCTCGTCTCCATCAGCCAGATGAGCTGGGAGGCCGGATACTCGCCGTAATCAGGCGAGGCGCTGCCGCCGTGGGCGTTGATGATCACCCCCCGCTCTTCGCAGGCCCGCCACACCGGGTCGTACGCGGGAGAATGTAGCGGCTCGATGGGCACCCCGGGCGGGAGCCCGGGGAGAAGGATGCCACCGCGCAGGCCGTTGTCGGCCACCCAGTGCACATCGCGCACGGCTTCCTCGACGTCGTTCAGCAGGAGCTGGCCTATGCCGGCCCTGCGCTCAGGGCTCTCGGCGCACCACGCCGCCAACCATCGGTTGTGGGCTCGCAGGCCGGCCAAGCGGTACTCGTAGTCCTGCGGCGACGGGGCTCCCGCCACCAGGCCACCCTTGGGGAAGAAGGGGGGCACCGTGTTGGGGTAGAGGACTTCGGCCACGATGCCGTCGTCCTCTAGCTCGGCGATGCGCCGGGCGCTGTCCCAGCTGCGGTAGGCGCTCGGTGCCTTGAGGTCGGCCCACGGGCTCACGTAGTGATCGGCCCAGTCGTCGAAGGCCTCGTGGAAACGGGACTCGAGGAACGCCTTGTAGTCGCGAAGCTCGGCACCGGCATGACAATCGGCCGAGATCACGATATAACGTTCCACTCAACACACCTCCTGCGAGGGCCAGTGCCTCACTACGCTCGCGCCGGCTGCAGCCGGGCGATCATGTTGTCGTAGCGCTGGTGCCGGTAGGGCCAGATCCACTCGGAGGGCACGGAGCGGCTGATCTGTCCTGACTGGGTCTGGTTGCTCTCGGTGTAGGTGATGCTGAGCACCCTGCGCACGGGCAGGTCGGCGATTGGGTCGAACGGGGAGTCTCGCAGGATGAGCTCGCCCTCGATCCGCTCCCGCAGGCGGTCCTCCTGGGTGCGGCGCACGTGCACCAGCGACGGATCGCCGTCGAAGCGCCCGCCGGCCGGGTCCATCAGGAACTTGAAATAGAAGGCGTACCGCTCGCTGCGCGGCTCCACCGGCAGTTGCTCGACCACCCGCCCCCGGACTTCGGCCAGTACGACACCACGCCGGCTCATGGCGGCGACGACTTGGTCGCCCTCGTGGCGGATGGACGCCTCACCGACCTTCTTCGGCTCGCCGAAGGTCTCTCGGCCGCCCACTACCGCCGTATCGGTGTTCATGATCATGAGCAGGTCGTAGGAGCCGACGATGTCCCCGTCACGGCACTTGACGGCGACGGTGCCTGCTGACAAAGGATTGCCGTCGGGCATGTCGACCTGGGCGTAGTTGACCCGGACAATGGGTTCGGTCAGCTCCAAGGGCCGGGGCAGCACGGCCGCCACCAGCTCGGGATCGGTCTCGTAGAGGGCCAGGACGTTCTTCGACCACATTTTGGGCCCGTCCGGGTCTGCACTGACCACAGGCTCCTCGTGCATCGCCGCGTATCGCACCATGTTCGCCCTCCTTTTTTCGGTCTCCCGAGTGGCGTGGCGCCGTGCGCAGTGCCAACACTACCGTTTCTCTCCGCACCGGTGCCACAGGCCCGGTGCGGAGAAGGGTGTCGTCGAGGTCACCGCCAATTCGACCTTCAGGTCATCCAGATCTGCTGCATCCAGATGTCGCCGTCGTTGAGGGCGAGCGCATAGCCACCGGTGGGGAGCGTCACCTTGGTGTAGCCGTTCACGCTCTTGGAGCTGGCGATGCAGGACAGCTCCCGGGTGAGCCAGACGTAGGGGACGTCCTTGGCGAACTGGTCCGAGACCGTCTGGTAGGCCTTGATGCGGGTCGAGATGTCAGGATCGCTCCGGCCCGTATTGAGGGCTGCGTCGATGGTGGCGTTGCCAAAGCGGGCGAAATTGATGGCCCCTTGTCCGATCGGGGCGATGTTCTTGGTGGCCCAGAACGAGTAGTTCTGGTCGGGATCGGCCGCCTCGTACTGGGACCACGAGGACGCCTGATAGTCGCCGTCGAGGGCGTTGGTGATGGTCGAGTTCGGGTCGACCGAGTCGATGGACGAGACGATGATCCCCGAGGCCTTCCACATCTGCTGCAACTGCTGGCAAAGGTCTTCATCCGTCGTCCCGCCCAGCTGCAGGGAGAAGGTCGGCGCGGCGCCGCCGTGGTCGGCTTTGTAGGCGGCGACGAGGGCCCTCGCCTTGCGCTGGTTGTAGCTGGGATAGCCGGTCGGCGCGTACCACTTCGAGCCGGGAGAGAAGAGGCCGGTCGAGGGTGTCCCGAGGCCACTGTTGCTTATTTGGATGACCTTCTTCTGGTTGGTGGCGTAGGCCAGGGCCCGGCGCACCCGGACGTCGTTGAGCGGCGGTGACTCGGTGTTGAGCATAATGAACTTCTGGCTCGGCTCGATGGGCGGCGACTTGATATTGGTGAGCGAATTCAGCGATGTGTCGGACACGATCTCCTGGATCCCGAGGATGTTCGAGGTCTGGATCAGGTCGAGCGTTCCCGACTGCAGGCTCTGCAATCTCGAGGTGTCGTCGACGATGGGCGTAAAGGTGATCCCCGACAGATAGGGCAGGTTCCGCTGCCAGTAGTTCGGGTTGCGCCGGACGACGAAGTGCGACCCCGGCTCCCAGCTCACGAAGATGAACGGTCCGGTGCCGACCGGGTTGGAGGCGCCGTTGGGATTGGCGAGCATGCTCGGAGCCGCCACCAGCCCCACCTGGCCGACGCCGACCGACCCGGTGAGATAGGCCGGCAACGCTACCCAAGGGGCGCTGAATTGCATGGTCACGGTGAGCGAGTCGACCTGCTGAATCGAGGTCAGGGTGGTGAACGCTGATATCGCCGCCACGGGGCTGTGCTGAATGTGGCTGAGGTAGTTGGCAAAGGTGCTCGAGTCGAGCCGCGTGCCGTCGTGGAACGAGATGCCAGGCCGGAGCTTGAAGGTCCACAGGTCGTAGGTGGCGTTCGGGGTGACCGACTGGCAGAGGTAGGGACGGATCGACCCGTCGGCGGCCACGATGGTGATCGGGTCGAAGACGGCCCGGGCATAGCACATCCCCGCTGAGGCGATCTGGCTGGAGGTCGGGTCCACGCCGTTGGACTCGGCAGTGATGCCGAAGCGCAGCTGGCCTCCCACCTTGCGGGCGGCGGCAGTGAGGGTCGCCCCCCTCGATGGGCCCCCGCGGGCGAGCCGCCCCCCGACGGCGACGGAAGCCATCGCGCCGGCACCGAGCTGCAGGACCGAGCGCC
>PKYA01000027.1 GCA_003133545.1 Acidimicrobiaceae bacterium
TCTCCGACTCACGACACTAGGCTAATCACGAAATCGGCGGATCGGACTCATAGGCTTCGCGGGTGGCGATCGTTGGCCAAGAATCACCGTGGTGGTCTCGTTCAAGGATTCGGCGCGAGGTTGCGCATGTTGGACGGGCGGCGTGGAGCATCCTCAGGGTTACGTGGCGACTTAACAACGCACTCGGTCCCTTGTCACTCGTAATGGGATTGGGTGGAACGGCACTTGTGGGACTGGGCTGGACTGACCCCCACGCACCACGAGTCCGACGTCACGGTCCGCCGGGGCCAGACGCTTGCCGCTGTGCGGGTCCGTCAAGGTGCCGATCGCTGTCGGGAAGATCAGATCGTTCTCTTGCCACAACTCCCTCGTCTTTGCCCTTTCCTGGTCCTGGTGCCCCGGCGATCCCCGACGTTGCGGTGGTGACCTTGGGGAGTCAAAGGTCGCGCTGGCCCTCTCGCGGCGGTGAACGGGGGCACCCTCGCTACGCGGCAGTTGCAACAGCTGCACGCGCTCTTCGGGCGGTCGATCAGCGTACTGCGTGCCCACGCAGCCGCCCAGCGAGCCCGGACGGCACCTTTGACCTCACTGAATACGGCATCCATTTTCTCCACATGTCGATCGGGCGTATTCTTCGCCGGAAGTCCAGGCTCCACCTGCTCGTGCGATATGCACGTGCGATGTCGAAATTCTCGCCAGCGACGTCGTCCGGACCGCGGGTCAGGAAGACTCGCGACGAGTCGATATAGACATCACTGATTATCCCTGGGCGGCTCCCTGCGAGCATGACGGCTTCGAAGACGAGCCTCGTCATCGGGCTCTTCTGATAGGAGTACACGTCCGAGTCGACGCCCTCCACCCCGGCTTGGAATGTGTCACAGTCGGGCCAGTGAGCCCACGCCCAGTCCTCCAGGAGGTAGATGCCCCCAGGACGAAGTAAAGGAAGCAATACGTTGAGCGATGTTCTTGAAGGCTCGTACCGGTGCGAGGCGTCATCGACTACCAAGTCCAAAGAGCGATCGCTGAAGTTTTCGCGAGCAACCCTCTCGAGACTCAGTCGGTCATTTTGGTCGATTCCGTAGCACAGGCGCACCCGCTCCGTTGCCGCACGGCTATTGAGATAGCCATCGAGTTCTTCTACTCGTTTCGAGGCGATGTCCACCCCGACCAATCGCCTTGGGGAATAGATCTCTTCGTAGAGCGCAATGCTGCCGCCCATGAAGATGCCGAGCTCGATCATGTTGTCGATACACGGGGGCAGCCGTGTGATCGTGTTCTCTACTAGCCAGCGGTTCTTTAGCAAGATGAATTCTTGGGTGGTCGACGTGGCGACATACATCGAGCGGTCCAAGCCAAGCTGAAACCTCGTACCCCCGATCTGAAGGTGTTCGTCGTCGCTCCAGATCATCTTCTCCAAGTGATCACTAATAGATCTGCCAACCATGGCTTTGAAACTATCGCAGTTCACATTTCGGTTCCCCCAGAATCGTGCTGACTTGAAGGAGTAGAGAGAACGTACTACTGGTCTGTCGTTGAAATAGCTTGAGTGACGGAGGGCGACGGTACGCCCTATCCGTCGTTACGAGCGGCGTCCGTGAGTGGCGATATGAGCTCCAGAGGAGAAGATCACTTCACAGCCTTGTGAGCCTTTTCGAGGCCGTCACCCACCGTCGGCAACGGATCGGCAGGTCTCGGTCAAGGCCGGATTCGCAGACGCATCACCCACCGCCACTTCGCTATCATCCGGTCTCGCTCGAAGCCGAACTCCTCGAACAGGTCGGCCGGGCCCGTATGGAAATAGGCGCCGCGCTGGGGGGCGCGCCCCTCGACTTGCTCGGGGTAGGCCTCGACGATCCCACCTCCAGCATCGTGGATGGCGGCCAGCGCCGCGCCGAGGGCCGCCCGCGCAACCCCGCTGCGCCGGTGCCCGCTTCCGGTGAAGATGCAACCGATCCGCCAGTCGGACATCTCGCCCAGGCCCTTGGCATAGGCTTTCGGGTTGTTGATGTTTGGAAGCTCCACCGGCGTTCCGAACTGGCACCAGCCGATGCACTCATCGCCGTCGTAAACCAGAATCTGGTGCACCGTTCCGTTTCGAACGTGCGCTTGCTTTGCCAGACGGTTCCCAGCAACGGTATGGCCCTTGCCGACGCCCTCTGGGTGGAAACCCATGCACCAGCAGCCGCCCCAGACCCCGTTGTTAGCCTCCACCAGATGGGCAAAGTCGTCCCAAGTGTCAGGGCTGAGCGGCCGCGTCACATAGGAGCTGACTGGTGCCATCCATCCATGGTAACCAGCAGCAACCTCGCAATAGCGAACGGCACCGGCTTGCGGGCGCAGATGCAATCGTGGCCGGCGTTGGAGTGCCGCTTGATGTCACCTGATCTGCATCGCTGTCCCCCGGCGAGAAGGTGACGCCCAGCGCACGCCGACTCGCCCATCGGCGCTGCTAGTTGTAAGAGATATGGCTGTATTTAGGAGAAGTAGTCGTAGTACTCCAGTCCGAGGTGGGTGATGGGCTCCTCGCCGGCCAGGAAGCGCAGGGTGTTCTTGAGCTTGGTCAGCTGGATGAAGAGGTCGTGCTCGGGGTACACGCCGGGTGCGCACTGCGGCGACTTGAAGTAGAAGGACAGCCACTCCTGGATGCCGCGCATCCCGGCTCGCTGGGCCAGGTCAGCGAAGAGCAGCAGGTCGAGGACGAGCGGCGCCGCCAGGATCGAGTCTCGGCAGAGGAAGTTGACCTTGAGCTGCATCGGATAGCCAAGCCACCCGAAGATGTCGATGTTGTCCCACCCTTCCTTGTTGTCGCCCCGCGGCGGGTAGTAGTTGATCGAGACCTGGTGCTCGATGTCGCCGTAGAGCTCGGGGTAGAGCTCGGGCTGCATGATGCCCTCCAGCACGCCGAGCTTGGACTGCTCCTTGGCCCGGAAGCTGTCGGGATCCTGAAGGACCTCGCCGTCGCGGTTCCCGAGGATGTTGGTCGAGTACCACCCCGAAAGCCCGAGCAGCCGGGCCTTGATCATCGGCGCCAGGACCGTCTTCACCATGGTCTGACCGGTCTTGAGGTCCTTGCCGGCGATGGCGGCTGAGTGCTCGGCGGCGTACCGGGTGAGCGCCGGCGTGTCAATAGACAAGTTCGGCGAGCAGTTGACGTAGGGGATACCGAGCCCGAGGGCGGCGTAGGCGTAGAGCATGCTCGGGGCGATGGCCCGGTCGCTCCGGTCAAGCGCCGCCTCGAAGGCCTCAAGGCTGTGGTACGCCTCGTGATCGGGGAGCAGTGCCTCGGTCGACCCGCACCAGACCATGACGCCCCGGGCCGAGCCCTTGGCCTCCATGAAGGTCATGATGTCGGCCCGGATCACCTCTACCCGCTGGCGATGGGTGTCCTCGGGGCGCGTGTTGTCTCCGTGCACCTGGGTGACGTAGGACGGATCGAACACGGCCGGGAGGGGTCGGATCGTTCGCAGGTACGCACCGACCCGCTCGATGGACGGCTGGTCGAGGACCCCGGCCCGGCTGGCGGCGACGAAGGCGTCGTCGGGGAACGGGTCCCACGCGCAGAAGTCGAGCTGGTGGAGGGAGGCCAGGGGGACCAGGTCGCCGATGCGGGTTACCCGCTGCTCGTCACGGCGGCCGAGGCGGACCGTCCCGAGCTGGGAGAGGGAGCCGATCGGCCGGCCCGAGCCGCCCCTGATCGACTCGACCCCGGCGATCAGCGTGGTCCCGACGGCGCCGAGGCCCACGCAGAACACGGCGAGTTGGCCGTCGGCTGGCGCGATCTGGGGTGGGCTCGGGCGTGAACCCTGCGGCACGTGCTCGCCTGACGACATCGGCTACACCCGTTCTCTCGGGGATGGGAACTGTGGAGGCTCGAGCCGGCAGGCCTCCCCTGCCAGGTGCTCGACGCAGGGACCGATGATACTGGCGGCCCGGTCGGGCACAACGGGCGTGACTTTGGACCCTGTCGCAGCCGGCTATCGACGCCCACCATGGCCAGATCCCACACGCACGAGCCGTGGCGTCCCTTTCCGAGCGGGCCGTTGCCACGGGTCGAGCTCGTCGGAGTCGTTCGAACCAAGAGAGGGGCTCGATGGCCACCACATCCACCACCACGGCAGAGCAGCAGTTCCCGAAGACCGCCCGGGTCGTGGTCGGTTTCGACGGCATCTGGTGGCAATTCTCTGCCAACCGACGTTCTCTCGGCCTCGTCCTCGCCCGGTTCGGTCTATCACTGTTCCGAGGTGGGCAGGGCGTGATGGCCGGCAGGAGATTCTTGGCGATTGTTTCATCAAGAGCAGAGACTCCGAGACGAATCCCTGCCCTCATTCGCCGGTGGGGGCGCTATTGGTGCGGCGCCCGGCGTCCTAACGCGAGACTGCGGTCACAGGTGTACCGCAAGAGGTGCAACTCGTCGCACCCTCTTCGAATGAAGTTCCGCAATTCATGCAATAGACGGCGGGTCTCTCCTTGGAACCGCAGTGGTGAATCGCCTGGGCGTTAACGGCTCTCTCTTTTCCACACCAACTGCAGTAAATGACGCCGCCCTCGCTCTTGGGTTGGAACGCTTGGGCCTCGGCCACGTTGTCCTGCGTGGGATAAGAAGCCGCCGCCCCCGTGAGTGAGATTGCATCGGCACGCGCAGAAGAGGGATATGGCGTAGCAGGCCCGTTCGATGCCTCCGCGTTATGAGTGGATGCCACGTACGTGTCAACCGTCTCCTTAGAGATCTGTGTGGAGCGTCCGCACATAGTGCAGGTGGTGGCGTACTTTGTCCCCAGAGGGATCACCGGCACAAAGAACAAGGTGAAGTACCTGCGAATTCTCGTGAGAGCATGAGCCGCAGGCGTGTGGCAGTACCCACATACAATGAAGACGGTTCCCAACCTGGATGATTTACGCCTAAAGCCGAACAATATGAACATCGACGCGCCTTCCTCTGAAATTCTTGGTACGTAATGTTCGATGAAACACGTCACCGACGGGGCTACGCAACCACAACGCTTACCCAATTCCTCATCAAGCCTGTGATGCAGGTGTGGGCTGCCCCGCTACACCAGGTTGCGGTCTGGCAGTACATCACGACGTGGAGGTAGGCCGCCGAGATGTACTGATTCCGGACGGATTCTGGGTGTCCTCGCAACGCCGGCTTAGCGGCAGTCATGGCGTCGCGGAACCTACCTTGGGGCGCAGGAAGGGGGTTATCGGCCCTTTCTGGCGGTTCGCTCCAAGATGCCTAGCGTGGCGCGCAGGGCCGACTCGGGCACGATCGGGAAGCGCTCCTTGAGGTCGCCGCTCACCTTCGACCAGTCGTAGTAGGACGTCACATTGGTGAACCCGTCCTCACCGGTCTCCAGGCGATAACCATAGAAGTGCGGAACCGGAATATCGGGCCCGAGGTCCCACGCGATCTCCTGGTCGCGCTCAAAGAGGATGATGTGCACGGTCACGTCGTACTTGCCGAGCGGGACGTCATTGAGCGACTCGCGGTCCATGTGGATGACGAACGTGTCGCCCACCTTCTCCGCAGGTTCGCCGGTGAAGTCCTGCAGCATTCCAGAGGCGTCGATGGCCACATGGCCTGCCGGGCTTCGCAAGATGTCGAAGATCGCGGCGGCCGGCGCCGGGATAGGCCGGGTCACCTCGATTCGGTCGGACAAGAAGACGGTATCGGGCATGTGGGGCTCCTTTTGGATGTCAGCGGGCTGGCTGGCCACTCTCGAACTGCTCGGTCCGACCAGCATCGCGCGCCGACGCCGCGGCCCGCTGTCGTTACTGGCGAGAACCGTTGGGTCATCAACAAATGGGTTTCAGCCCGTCGGACGGGACATCCTCGGAGTTGCCGATGACGCCGCTTAGATACTTCCCCCTGAAAAAGT
>PKYA01000190.1 GCA_003133545.1 Acidimicrobiaceae bacterium
CGGGGTCACTGCAGCGATTTGATCGGGCAGGTTCGCGACTCGCTCGATCTGGTACCAGGTCAGATGGCCGCAACCCGACATCGGCGGCCACGGTGGCGCGGGGTTTTCTGACCCGGCTCCGACCAGCCAGTCCTCTCTGGCGCATCAACCGTTCGGTGCGACAGCGCGAGGTATAGATGCCTTTGCGGTGATGGCGACTCGTCAGGCCGTGGCGAGGCCCACCATGGGCGCATTGAGGTGAACACCACCCATGGACCCCAGGAAGGTCGCATCCCCAAATGTGAAGATCCCACCATCAGCTCCCTGAAGCCAGTACCCCCGACCGTCTGGCGTCGTAACCATCCCGATTATCGGCGCGTTGAGGTTCTGACCTATGAGCGAACCGAAAGCTGCAGCATCCCCCTCATCGACTACGTTCCCATTGGCGCTCACTAACCAGTAGCCGTTGAAATCGAGAGTTCCGGCCATGCCGGTGATCCGATAGCCGCCGGTAGCATTGGCCAACTGGCCTTCAAAGCGAGCGTCGCCGAGATTGAACACCTGGCCGGTGGAGTCCGCCAGCCAATACCCGCCACCGAGATATCCCGGCCCCATCGCCACGACCGGGGAGCCAATGCTTTCGGCGCCGGTCGAGCCGTAGTACTGGGCATCGCCGAAACTGAAGACACCACCATCGGAGGCGACGAGCCAGTAGCCCTTGTCGTCCGCAGTTGGGACAAGTCCGACAATCGGTTTATTCAGTCTGATGGCGCCGGTGGATCCGTAGAACTGCGCATCGCCAAAGCTAAACACACCGCCATCTGCGGCGACGAGCCAGTAGCCCTTGCCGTCGGAGGTTGCCGCCATGCCGACCACCGGCTGATTGAGGTGCTGCGCCCCCATCGATCCGTAGAACTGCGCAGCACCGAAGGAAAAGACCCCGCCGTCAGCACCGACCTGCCAGTACCCAGGTGGTGGCTCGGGAGCGGTCGGGCAGGAGGGATTATCCGCCGCCGCGGTCGAAGTGGCCGGGGCCAGCGATGGGACCCCATCGGGGAAGGTCAGCGCAGCCAGGTACATCGGCCGGAAACCACAGTTCAAATAGCCCACCGTGGTTCCCTGCCAGGCGGCGAATGCCATGTCGAGCTGTCCGTTGGGCTCGCTGAACACGAATGGGCCCCCAGGACCCGACATTCCGGCCGACGAGGTCAAAATGGGCAGCGACGCGTCACGACAGGGGCCGATCGGGCTCGAGCACGTGGCGTAGCCGATGCCATATGCCGAGGTGCCGAAGTCGCCAGCGGAGTAAAAGAGGTAGTCGGTGCCGCCCTGGTCCACCATGTCCGGCCCCTCGACGACTCCATCCTGCCAGGGCTGATCGTCCTCCAAAACCGACGTAGGGCTCCCCGTCAAGCTGAGCAGGTTGCTCGAAAGCGATTGCGACCATATGTAGGTGCTGCTACCGATGCGATTTCCGTCACTCTTCCAAATCAAGTATGAGACCCCGTTGTCGACGAAGATGTCGGGATCGATGCTGCCGCCGTAGTTGTCGTTTCCGCTGTCCTGACAGATGATTGGCGAAGACGAATCATCGGTATAGGGCCCTTGGGGTGCATCTGACACGGCGAGCCCGATGCACTGATCATGGTTGGAGGCCTGCGTTGCGACGTAGTACATGACGAACTCGCTGCCGTTGTAGGCCACGCTCGGGGCCCAGGTATCGCCGGGAATGGCCCACGAAGGCAGGTTCGGCAGGGCGTCGATATCCGATGCCGTCCAATTCACGCCGTCCACCGATGTAGAGGTCTGGATGTTGATGATGCTCTGGCTGGAGCCGGTGAAGTTTTGGGTGGCGAATCCGTAGTACACGCCCTTGTACAAAAGCACGCTCGGATCGGGAAAGTCCCCCGGATGCACCGGAGTCCACTGCGCCGAAACTGCGGGGGCCGAGGCGGCTGAGATGGCAGCCGTCGACAAGAAGCCAATCAGCGCGAGCAGCGCGACCGAAGAAAATACGAATCGACGTCGAAATGGTAGGAGAGCAGAGATCACCGGTGCCCTGTGCTGTGATCGGCCAACGGCGGCCAGCGTTCCAGGGTAGTGGCTGCGTCCGCCCGGCCAGGAGATGACCGTTCTTCAATGATTCCGAGTCCCTCATTACGAAACCCAGCGGCAACCCGTAGGTGATGCAACCCAGCATGGGAGTCCCCATTTCTCGGGACCAGTAGCTGCTTCTCCCGATCATTCAGGGATTGTGAGGTGGACAGCGACCACCTCGTGGACTGGTCCCCGCCCGAGTCGTCGCTTGATGCCGTCCAAGAGCTTCGTTGCTCTAAACTGCCAGCCGTACTTCGCAGAGAGCGCCTGTTCTACCGAGGCGATGTCAGCGTTCGATGCCGAAACCCCTCCCGTACCCCTGTGGACTCGAGTGTCGGGCTTTGCCCGCCCTCGCATGTCACAGACCCGAACTTCTATCGCCGGGTCGCGGAGCAGACGTTTCGTCTTCCAAGCCTTGTCGCCAGTCGTGAAGGCGTAGCGCCCTTGCGTACCGGTGATCCACACCGGTGTGGAGACGGCCGTCCCGTCCCGTTTGAACGTTGTCAAAGAGACGTACCTCGCCTTATCCAGATCGCTGAGGCCGTTAGGGTCGGAGGGCATATCCGCACTCTACCGACGGGTGGTTCGACCAGGGGTCGATCGACCGCCGTCCCGCCAGGGGACGCCATGAGACAGGTATCGAATCCGCAAAACGACCCCCCTACGGCCGCTCGATCAAGGTCTTGCAGTGCCCCCATATGTTCGGCGACCAGCGAAACAGGCCTGCCCCGAAGTGCAGGTAGGGGGCAGTGCGACAAGTCCTGGGGTTGTGTTCCTTGAGGTCGGTGTCACCTTGCGGGTTCTGGGAGAGGTGCCATCGCATTCTTGACGACTCAACCTGCATACGACGGCGCCGGGCCGCCCGACGTGCGGAGACGGCCCCGCCGTACCGGCCACCCAACAACCACCCTCCCGCCACCTCACCACCACCCTCTTGCGCTGCGCTTGAGGGATGCCGACTGCGAACGTGGGGAAGGGCCGATGACGGATCGTACCGAAGCGGCCGGTTGGTACCAGGACCCGTCGGGCAGGCATGAACTGCGTTATCACGATGGTGCGAGCTTCACCGCGCACGTGTCCGACCACGGCGTGGTCATCGCCGACCCGGCCGATGGACATCTCCCTGCGCCACCGACGTACGGGTACGGCGGACCCGCCTCGCCCTACGCACCGGGCCCACCGCCATGGGGGTACGCCCGTGCGCCCCGTGAGCATGTGGGTGGCCATCGGTATCGCCATCCTCGAGGCTGTTGCGATCCTCGCGCTCAGCGTGGCTCTGGTCGCCGCACGCTCGGCGCCGTCGACATCCTCGGCGCCGATAGGGACAACGGTCGAGCCTTCAGGCTCGTTCAGCCAGAGCATGGGGAGCGTCGTCTACTCCAGCAACTTCGGCACGAACGAGGGCTGGGAAACTGGCTCGTTGACGCCAACTCGAACGCGACGTTGACCGCCAACCACTATGTCGTGACAGGTTGGACGGAGATCCACCACGCCCTCCTCACACCGTACGCGGTGGCCCACCGCGCCATTTCGGTCGCAACCACCGTCGACGATTACCCCGCGGACGACGTCTCCATGGGGGCAGGCTGCCAATCCGCCTACGGGATCTCGCCGGCGCTGGTGTACCAGATGGTGGTCTACCCGGACGGTCAGTGGTACATCGAAGAGGCACGTGCCCCGGGTGGTGTGCAGACGTTGCTCTCCGGCGGGACGTCCGCGCTCGGTGCCGCGGCATCTGTACAGCTGACTTGTGTGATGATAGCGACCACCTCCACCACGGAGACGACTCAGTTGGTCGGCTACGTCAATGGAATCAGAGTCGGAGCCATTGGGGACCAGACGGACCAGAACCGCATCGGTGGGTACGTGCCGGTCCTCATGCTCGGCACGTTCGGCCCGACGGAGTCCGCCACATTCACCGGCATCACGGTGCGGAGCATCACCCAGTCGGGGTGAAGTGGACACACGGCGCCTGCAGGGGCATGGCGGATCTCCCCCCAAGTCGCCGTAGGCCGCGGTCTTCCTTGCGCAAGAGGGGCGACCGTTCCTCGGCATGCT
>PKYA01000136.1 GCA_003133545.1 Acidimicrobiaceae bacterium
GAGTGGGCCCAGTAGCTGTTGGGCCGTTTGGCGTCGGCCAGCTTGGTGAACGTCCCGGAATCGACCAGCAATTGGCAGAGCCGGTCGTACTCGTCGGCGGATCCGTCGCACCACTCGACGCGGTCGGGCTTTGTGCGCGCGGCGACCTCATCGACCCAGGCGAGAAGTTTGACGTTCGAGGTGGGGGCCATGGTGAGGTCGCTCACTCCTTCATTCGTTCGCAGCCGACGCATGCGGCTTCCAATGCTAGGCATGTGCTGTGGGTTCCCCCAAACTTGGGCACACGGATCCTCTTCATGAAGATGACACATTGCAGCGTATCCGGAGCACGCTCGGAGGTGGAATCGAGTTGGCCGGGCTGCGCGACGATGCCGCCGTGGTGGAGGTCCCCGAGGGCGCGACCCTGGTTGTCTCCGTCGACAGCGTGGTCGACGGGGTCCACTTCGACCTGGGGCTGTGCAGCCCGCTCGATGTGGGATGGAAGGCGCTGATGGGTGCCCTGAGCGACCTGGCGGCCATGGGGGCGCAACCCCTCGGTGCCCTCGTCGCGTTGTGCGTGCCCCCGGCGACGGGGCGCGGCGACCTGACGCTCGGCATCACCGCGGGCGTGGCCGAGGCAGCGGACGCCAGCGGGTGCCCCGTGGTGGGCGGTGACCTCTCGGCGGCGCCTGCGCTGGTGGTGGCGGTCACCGTGATGGGCACGGTTGCGGGAGGCGCGCCGGTGCGCCGTGACGGGGCCCGGCCCGGCGACACCATCCTGGTCACCGGGCCCTTTGGCGGGTCGGCGGCCGGACTGCGCACGTTGCGGGCTGGGCAGGCCGGGCCGGCGGCGTCCTACCGGCGCCCGTGGGCGCGCCTCTCCGAGGGGGAGGTGGCGCGCCAGGCCGGCGCCCACGCCATGATCGACGTCTCCGACGGCCTGGCCCTGGACCTGCACCGCGTCGCTGACGCGTCGGAGGTTGGTTTCGCGCTCGACCCGGGTGCAATCCCGGTGGCGGAGGGGGCCACCCTCGAGGAGGCCCTCGGCGGTGGGGAGGACTACGAGCTTGTCGTCGTCATGGCGCCGGGCGACCTGCCCGGTTACCAGCGGCGGTGTGCCGCCGCGGGCCTCCGGCCGCCGGTGCCCATCGGCACGGTGGGGGCCGATGTGGGGGCGCGGCGCCTGGGCGACGAGCCCCTAGCGCGGCTCGGGTGGCAGCACGCGGTCGGCTGACAGGGTGAACGTGAGGGGGAGGCGGGGTATGGCGGGTGGCACCGACCATTGGTGGGGCCCGGTCTGGACGAGCCAGGGCCACCGTTGCCACACCGTCCAGTCGTGCTCGGTGAGCTGCGTGATGCGCAGGCCGTGGGCCACCAGGGCCGTCACGGTCTCGCCCAGCGAGTGGTTCCACTCGTAGCTGCGCCGGTGCGCCAGGGGGCGCGTGGCGTCGGTGTAGGTCTGGTCGGAGTCGTCGACGAAGGGCTCCCGCTCCTCGAAGTAGGTATGGGCGAAGGTCAACTCGTCGTCGGAGAGGGACCAGGCCAGCGGATGCACGTCGTGGAGGTAGAGCCGGCCGCCCGGCGCGAGGAGCGCCCCGACGACGGCGGCCCAGCGGTCGACGCTGGGCAGCCAGCACAGGGCACCCAGGCTCACGTAGACGATGTCGAAGGCGTCCCCGCCGAGCGCCTCCACGGCGTCGTAGACGTCGGCGCAGACGAACGTGGCCCGTGCGGCCAGCCCCGCCCGCTCCGCCAGGCGGCGGGCGTTGCCGACGGCCACCGGTGAGAAGTCGAGCCCGGTGACCTCGGCGCCGGCCCGGGCGAAGGCCAGCGTGTCGAGGCCGAAATGGCACTGGAGGTGCAAGAGGCGCAGCCCGGCGACGTCGCCCAGCGCATCGATCTCACGCGGGCGGGGTCCGGGTTGGTCCCGCAACCACCCCTCGACGTCGTAGAAAGCCGACTCGAGGTGGATGCCGGCCCGGTCGTCCCAGTTGGCCCGGTTGGCGGCCGCGTACGCGGGTTCGTCGCCCACGGGGACCGGACGAGGGGGGCTCAGCCGGGGGCGGTGTGGGTGCGGCGGAGCGGCTTGGTGACCTTGCCCGCCCGGATGCACGAGGTGCACACGTGCAGCCGCGTGGGGGCGCCGTTCACCAGGGCGCGGACCCGCTGGATGTTGGGGTCCCAGCGCCGCTTGGTGCGGCGGTGCGAGTGGCTCACGCTCATGCCGAACGAGGGCTTCTTGCCACAGATATCGCACACTGCTGCCATCGGTAGACCTTCCTGTGGGTGGCCGCGGTGGTCTCACCAACCAGGCCTTCACGAACGGCGCAAAGGTTAGCATCCCTTGCCATGACCCCCCTGGCGGCGTTGGGCGCAGACGACCTGCGCGCGGTGATGCGCGGCTTTCGGGATGCGCTGCGCCGGCATCAGGTCGACATCAACCGCCTGAACGTCTATCCCGTGCCCGACGGCGATACCGGCACCAACATGGCGCTGACGCTCGAAGCGGTGGTGGCCGAGCTCGAGGGGGTGCCACCCGGGCTGGGCCTCCCCGAGGTGTGCAAGGCGATCGGTCACGGTTCGCTCATGGGCGCCCGCGGGAACTCGGGCGTGATCCTTTCCCAGCTCCTGCGGGGGATGTGCGAGCGCATGGGGGTGGCCAACGGCTCCGGCGTGAGCGCGGCCGTCTGGGCCGACTCCCTGGGGCACGCCTCGGACCTGGCCCGCCGGGCCGTCGTGCGCCCGGTCGAGGGGACGATCCTGACGGTGGCGACCGCCGCCGCCGAGGGGGCGGCTGCCGGGGCGGGCGCCGAGGGGGCCACGCTGGTCGGCGCGGTCGAGCAGGCCCACGTGGTGGCGGCCGACGCCCTGGCCCGCACACCCGAAATGCTGCCGGTGCTGGCCCGGGCGGGTGTGGTCGACGCCGGGGGCACCGGGCTCCTGCTCCTGTTCGATGCGTTCTGGTCGGTGGTCGACGCCACCCATCCGCTGCCCGAGCCCTCGGGCGTCCCCCCGGTCGACCTGGCCGGCCTCGGCCTGGCCCACGGCGAGGTGGGCGAAGCCGGCGGCGAGGGCGCCACCGACGTGGGCGACCTGCGCTACGAGGTCATGTACCTGCTCGATGCACCCGACGATTCGATGGCGTATTTCAAGGAGGTGTGGGCCGGCATCGGCGACTCCATCGTCGTGGTCGGGGGCGACGGGCTGTGGAACTGCCACATCCACACCGACGACATCGGTGCCGCCGTCGAAGCCGGGGTCGACGCCGGACGCCCCCGCCGGATCCGGGTCACCGACCTGGCCGAGCAGGTCGAGGAGGAGCGCTGGGTCCGCGAGGCATCCGCGGCGCCGGGAGCCGGGTCGGGCACCGAGCCGGCCGGCCCGGCCCCGACGACCAGCGTGGTGGCCGTGGTCACCGGCGAGGGCATCGGCCGCATCTTCCGCTCCCTCGGCGTGCACCATCAGGTGGTGGGCGGCCAGTCGATGAACCCTTCCACCGAGGACCTGCTCACAGTCGTCGAGTCCGTGGGGTCCGACGAGATCGTGATCCTGCCCAACAACAAGAACATCCGNNTTCGCCGCGCTGTTGGCCTACGACCCGGCGGCCGCGGCCGAGGTCAACGTGGCAGCGATGGAGGAGTCGGCGGCGCGGGTGGTGCCGGGCGAAGTCACCCGGGCCGTCCGCGACGCGGTCACCGACGCCGGTGAGGTGCACCGGGGCGACTGGATCGGGGTGTCGCGCGATGCCGTGGTCGCCATCGCCGACTCGGCGGTGATGGCGACCCGCCTGCTGCTCGGGCGGCTCCTCGAAGAGCACCACGAGCTGGTCACGCTCATCGAGGGGGACGGCGCGAGGGCGGGCGACACCCGCGCCATCAGCGAATGGCTGCGCGAGGAGCACCCCGATGTCACGCTCGAGGTGCACCACGGGGGCCAGGCGCTCTATCCCTATCTGCTCGGCATCGAGTAGCCGGTCAGGCGGCGGATGGCATCTCTGCGGTCGCTCCGTGACCTGAGCCTGCGGCCGGTCTCGGTGCTCAAGACGGTGTCGGCGCGCAAGGCCGCCCAGCTCGAGCAGTGGGGGGTGGAGTCGGTGCTCGACCTCTTGATGACCTTTCCCCGCGAGGGGCGCTACATCGACCGGACGGCCCGGGCCAGCGTTTCGGCGCTCGACGTCGGCGCTGCGGCGGCCGTGTTGGCCGAGGTGCAGCGGGTCCGCGCTGCCGGCCGCAACCGGCGGAGCCCCGTCCGCATCACGGTGCGGGACGACACCGGGGCCATGGAGGTGGTCTTCTTCAACCAGCCCTGGCGGGCCAAGCAGCTGCGGGAGGGGACCGAGGCCATCTTCTGGGGCAAGGTCGGGGACTACCAGGGCACCCGCCAGATGGTGAACCCGGTGGTCGACGTGGTGGGGGGCGTGGACGAGCCGGTCGTGGGCCGCCAGCGCCGCACCCTGCGCATCCTGCCGGTGTACCCGGCCTCGGCCAAGGCCGGCCTCACCAGCTGGGAGATCGGTACCTACGTCGAGGAGGCGCTCGAGCGGGCCGGCGAGCTGGTGGACCCGCTGGCCGACGAGTGGAGGGAGTCCCTCGGCCTGTGGGACCGGACGGCGGCCATGCGGGCCATCCACGGGCCCGAATCGATGGAGGTGATCGAGCCCGCCCGCCGCCGCTTGGTCTTCGACGAGCTGTTCCGGCTGCAGCTGGCGCTCGTCCTGCGCCGGCGCGCCTTCGAGCACAACGCCCGGGC